>DAINBS010000211.1:0-5974 GCA_036732805.1 Gemmatimonadales bacterium
GAGCAGGAGCAGATCGCGGCCGTGCGGCGAGTAGACCACGACGGGGGTGCGGGCGTCGGAGGAGCACGCCGCCGTGACGGCGACGAGCGCGAGGAGAGTGCGGGATGAGCGGGATACGCGGGATGAGCGGGATGCACCCGCATCACGCCCTGCCCATCCCGCTATCCCGCCATCCCGCCACCCCGCCGTCATTGCCCACCTCCACCCATCGTCCGCCCCAAGTCCAGGAGATTGAAGAACAGTCGAAACGCGCCCGGCACGCCGGCGGGGAGGGCGCGGAAGAAGCTGAGGCCCGTGTACACGTAGCTCCCACGACCCACCCGGGTCACCAGCAGGCCGCCGCGGACCGGGTCCCGACCTGGGTCCTGCAGCTCGAGGAGCGGCGTGTAGGCCGAATCCCACGTGCCCGCGAAATAGAGCCCGCGTTCCTGCGGCCACCCCTCCCAGTCGGCGGGACCGAGCCGGTTCGGCTCGCGGAACGCGGGATGATCGGGTACGAGCATCGTGACCGGCGACGATTCGTCGGTTACGCGATCGTGCGGGCGGGCGATTGCGAGGGGAAAGGGCGCGTATCCCCCGGTGATGAACGGGTACTGCTGGTACTGCACCACCAGGTGGCCGCCGCCACGGACCCACTCGAGCAGCCGGCCGTTGCTCCGCGCCAGCGCCGAGTCGGTCTCGTACGCCCGGGCGCCGACGACGATCACGTCGAATGCTCCGAGGTCGCCCTGGTCGAGCGCGGCTGCGTCCAGGATGGTGAGCGTCAGGCCCGCGCGCCGCAGTGCCTCCGGGACGCGATCCGACGCACCCCGGACGTACCCGATGCGACGCGCCGCAGGCAGCTCCGCGTCGGCAAGGCGGATGACGCTCACGGCGGGCCGCATCCAGGTAACCGGACGGATGTGCGGGTAGGCGATGGGGGTGGCGCCGATGCCGTACACCGTTCCGTCGTCGAGGACGACCTCCGACCGGACCGTGACGTCGCGCAGCGGCGCGCCGGCGCGCCGGCGCAGCGCAAAGTCGCGCACCACCGTCTCGCCGGCGCGTGTGAAGGCGATGGGCTGGTCGGGCGGCTCGTCCCATCCGTCCACGACCAGCCGGACCGAGCCCCGGACGGGCGTGGCGCCGTGGTGGCGCACCGTCACGGTGAACGTCCGCGGCGTGGTGTCCTGCAGGCGCCAGAGCGCCGTGTCGGGATCGAGCAGCACATCCACGCGCGGCGCCACCCGCAGGGGCCGGCGCACCTCGCCCAGGGCCTGATCCTGCTCGCGCGACGTGACCTCGCGCTCGATGGTCACCGGGACGCCATCCACGACGAACCGGAACCGCGCCGTCAATGCCGGCGGATCGAGCGGCAGGCCGCGCAGGTCCGCCGGCACGCCGCGCCAGTCGTAGAGGGCACCGCCCATGGGTCGCGCCGTGAAGTACGGCTGTGTGACCGCCGCGCTGAGAGGAACGGCGGCCGTGTCGCCCGCCGACCGGACGGATCCGGGCGCGAGTTCCGCTGCCTCCGGCCGGAGCGTGGTCACGACCGTCCCCCCAGACGCCGTGAGGACCACGTCGGTGCCGAGCCAGACGATGCCTGCGCCGCCGCCGTTGTGGACCGTGGCCTCGAGCGCGACCCGCTCACCCGGCACGACGAGCGGCGCGTCGGCCCGCACGTCAACCAGGAGCTGCGCCGCGACCGTCACGGCCTCGCTCAGCAGTTCCTCGGCCCCGGCCCGAGTTGCACCCTCGCGCCGCACGCGCGCCAGGGCCGCGGCCAGCGCCGGCCGCGCGTTGCCCACCGTGGGCGGCGCCACCGCGCGCCGCAGGGAGTCCGCGAAGGGCGTGAGCCACGTCCCCTCGACGGGAACGCCGGCGAACAGGTCGTCGTCGCTCGGCACAGCCACGCGCGCCCGCTCCAGGGCGAGCCGCACCTGCGCGGGGCGGACCGCCTGCAGGACGCCAAAGTCCTGCGACCGGTGCTGGGAGCGGCTCTCCATGGCGATCTGGTCGATCGTGCGTCCGACGCGGGGATCGAGGATCGCGGCATCGAGGCTCAGCGTCGCCGCCTCCGGTCGGAACCGGGCCGAGGTGTACAGCGCGACCGGCGTCCACGGATCAAGGCCCTCTTCGGTGCGCAGCTCCGGAAACAGCGCGGAGTCCCCGGCGGCGTCGAAGGCGCGTCGAGCGAGCACGCCGGCCATCTGATGCTGACCATGCCCGTCCCGGCTCGTACCGGAGAACACCGCCACCAGCACATGGGGCCGGAAGCGGCGGACCACGCGGACCACGTCCTTGAGCACGGAGTCCGGCGGCCAGAGCCGCTCGGTTTCCGCGAGGTCGCGCGTGAAGCCGAAGTCGTAGGCGCGGGTGAAGTACTGCCGCGCGCCGTCCACGGCCCGGGCCGCCAGCAGCTCCTGCGTCCGTACGAGCCCGAGCGCCACCCCCAGCTCGCTGCCGATCAGGTTTTGGCCACCTTCCCCGCGGGAGAGGGCGAGGTACGCGGCATCCGCCCCGCGCCCGCGTGCGGCGAGCGTGAGCAGCCCGGTGTCTTCGTCGTCGGGATGGGCGGCGATCACGAGCAACCGGCGAGGCTCAGCAAGCCGCTGCAGCAGCCAGTCCAGGCGCGCGGCCCCGCCCGTCGTCGGGGGCAGGAGTGGCCCACCCTGCGCCCGCGCCCGCCCGGCAGACGCGAGGCACACCAGGGCGATGAGGGGGATCGCGCTAAGCAGCTGCCTGGCGGGCAACCACGATCGAGCGGAGCCGCTCCGCGCTCGCGTCCTGCGGATCGCCGAACGGATGGGGATGTCCCTTCGGGTCGAGCACGACCGTGGGGCAGACGAACTCGAACTTGTAGGCAAGCACCCGCTCCTTCACCGGCTGGGTGGTGACGGCCGCCGCCACGAAGATACGCTGCGCGCCCAGCTCGCGGACCGTGTGCGCGGCCGCCAGCAGTTTCCAGGGCGTCGTCGCGTGCCCGTCGATGACCGCCACGTTCTCCCCGGCGAGGTCGCGCAGCTGCCGCTGGCCCCGGAACAGGAGGCGCTCGGACTTGACCGCGCGCCGCGCCTTGTCGATCGCGTCGTGCAGCGGATCGAGCTGGTCGAAGGTCGGCGCGAACTGCCGGTCGATCACCGCATCGGCGTCCTCGGCGATGGCACCCACGATACCGTGGGCGTCGAGCCGGACATGCGCGCCGACGATCACGTCGAATGCCGACGCCGTTCCCCGGGCCGCGCTCGCCGCGATCTCGACGCCGGTCGGGGTCACGCCGAGCAGGATGAGCGGGGGCTCGCACCGATGGCACAGCATCCGCCCGAGGACCGCGCCGGCCGCGGCGCGGGAGGGGTAGAGCGCGGAGGCAGGAGGGACGGCGGTCACGCGCCCAATCTTGCGATCTGGCGTGGCTTATGCAACGGCGAGCGGGAACCCGGGGCGCGAGTATCGGTTAGGTATATTGGAATACGTGACCCGCACTCGCGCCGGCGTGCAAGAGTGACCGACGTCCCGATCGAGGAAATCACGATGACCACCGTCGCACCGGGGCCCGCGGCTGGTTCCACCGGCGTGAGTGAGCGCGAAGCCCGCGCGGTCGCCGAAGCCGCCCGCCAGCACGAGTGGGAGCGGCCCAGTTTCGTTCGCGAGCTGTTCGCTGGACGCCTGCAGCTCGACCTCGTGCATCCCTTCCCGCTCACTGACCCCTCGGAGCTCGAGCGCGCGCGGCCGTGGCTCGAGAAGCTCGAGCGGTTCATGCTGGAGAAGGTGGACTCGGTGGCCATCGACCGCAACCGCCAGATCCCGCCCGAGTTGATCCAGGGACTGCGGGAGCTGGGGGCGTTCGGGATCAAGATCCCCCAGGAATACGGGGGGCTCGGGTTCTCGCAGGCCGTCTACAGCCGCGCCATGTCAATCGTCGGGAGCGTGGACGGTTCGGTGGCGACCCTGCTGTCGGCCCACCAGTCCATTGGCGTCCCGCAGCCGCTCAAGCTGTTTGGTACGCCCGAGCAGAAGCAGAAGTACTTCCCCCGCCTCGCCAAGGGCGCCATCAGCGCCTTCGCGCTCACCGAGCCGGACGTCGGGAGCGACCCGGCCCGCATGGCGGCCACGGCGGTCCTGTCGGAAGACGGGACGCATTACATCCTGAACGGCGAAAAGCTGTGGTGCACGAACGGGACGATCGCCGAGCTCATGGTGGTGATGGCCAAGACTTCGGAGCGCAAGATCACCGCGTTCATCGTCGAGAGCGCCTGGCCGGGCGTCGAGGTCACGCACCGGTGCCACTTCATGGGGCTGAACGGCATCGAGAACGCGCTCCTGCGCTTCACCAACGTCAAGGTGCCGAAGGAGAACGTGCTCCTCGCCGAGGGCAAGGGCCTCAAGCTCGCGCTCGTGACGCTCAATACGGGCCGCCTCACGATCCCGTCCATCGCCGCCGCCGCCGGACGGCGCTCGCTCGACATCGTGCGACGCTGGGGCAACGAGCGCGAGCAGTGGGGCAAGGCGGTGGGCAAGCACGACGCGGTCGCGCAGAAGATCGGCCGCATCGCCACCGAGGCGTTCGCCATGGACGCCCTGGCTGACCTCGCGGTCGGCATGCATGACCGCGGGTACGACATCCGGCTCGAGGCCGCGATCGCCAAGATGTGGAACACCGAGCGCGGCTGGGAGATCATCGACGACACCCTGCAGGTGCGGGGCGGGCGGGGCTACGAGACCGAGTGGTCGCTCGAGGGACGCGGCGAGGAAGGCGTTCCGGTCGAGCGCATGATGCGCGATTTCCGGATCAACCTGATCTTCGAGGGGTCGAGCGAGATCATGCGCCTGTTCATCGCCCGCGAGGCGGTGGATACGCACCTCAAGGTCGCCGGCGCCATCCTGGACCCGCATGCCTCGGTCGGTGCCAAGCTGGTGGCCCTGGCCCGCACGGCCGTCTACTACGCGGGATGGTATCCCACCCGTTGGCTCGGCTGGGGCCGGTGGCCGCGCTACGGCGAGTTCGGGAGACTGGCCCGGCATGTCCGGTACGTGAACCGTGCGTCCCGTCGCCTGGCGCGCAACCTGTTCCACGCCATCGTGCGATTCGGCCCCAAGCTCGAGCAGCAGCAGTCCGTGCTCAGCCGGCTGGTGGACGTCGGGGCCGAGCTGTTCGCCATGACGGCTGCCTGCGCCAAGGCCACGCAGCTCAGGAATTCGCGCGACGCCGAGGAGCGGGCCCACGCGGAGACGGCGGTGGCGTTGGCCGACGTGTTCTGCCGTCAGGCCCGGCGGCGGATCGAAACGCTGTTCGACCAGCTGTTCGACAATGACGACGCGGCCACCTACCGGACGGCCCAGCGCGCCCTCGCGGGGGAGTTCCGGTGGCTGGAAACCAAGGACGTGGCGCGGTAGCAACGCCCGGGAATCCACCGACAGCCGGCGAGGCACATAACTGCCTCGCCGGTCGTGCGTTAAGGCCCCCGCTGTGCGGCAGGGTTCTTGCCGACCGCCTCCCGGGGCCCCCGTTCGGGTCTACTCCATGGATTGGGCACCAGACGGATCGTTCATCGCGTTTGAGGGAACGTCCGGCGGAACGCGCTCGATCTTCCGGATTGAGGTGGGCACGGGCATCGTCACCCAGCTCACGACGCAGAACCAGGACTTCGGACCCGTCGTTTCGCCCGACAACACGGAGATCCTGTTCGGGCGCACGAACGATCTCTGGACTCTCATGAAGATCCCGGCCACTGGAGGCAACGTCCTGCAGATGTCCGACTACATGAACTTCGCCCCCGCGCAGGCGGGCTGGGACTGGTCGCCGGACGGGACGGAGATCGCGGTCACGGAGGACGCCACCACGGGCGGCGTGGTGATCTCGAAGATTCGGCGCGAGACCACCGCGACCAGCTTCTTCAGCGATGCTCTTGCCGGCAAGCTTGGCCGCCGTGGGAGCTTCGAGATCCAGGACCGCCAACCCAGCTGGCGCCCGTAGCGATCCGGATGCACGTGCCAC
>DAINBS010000212.1:0-5951 GCA_036732805.1 Gemmatimonadales bacterium
CGGCGTTCGATCCGCCGATAGAGCGTATTCCGCTTGTAGAGCGAGAAGTCGTGCCCGGTCTGCTCGCGCAGCAGGATAACCGCCTTTTCCAGGGCGCTCGGCGTCTTGTCCTCCAGGGTCTGGTCGGGCCCGGTCCGGAGCCGCGCCACCGGGTGTTCGTGTTCACGGAGCGGCTGCTGGGGTTCGGGCGGGAGAAGCCGAGCCGCGACCCCCGCGTCCACGTGACGACCCGCCTCCTGCCGTCACCGGACCCCGGCCATCCCAACTTCGCGCTCAACCTCGAGAACATCAGCCGGTTCCACGCGCAGATCTGGTGGCAGATGGGGCGCGCCGAGATCCGCGACGAGGCGTCGGACAAGGGCGTGTTCGTGAACGGGAACGCCGTGGCGCCGGGCGTGTGGACGTCGTGCAGCTTCCCCGACCCGGCGCTGGTGAGCCTCGGGCCCGGGGGGGTGGAGTTCAGCATCGCGGAGATCGTGCGGCAGGTGGGACCGGCACAGCTGCTGTGCCTCAAGCTCGCGCGGATCGGCAACTGGCCGAGGCACGAGTACCTGCTCATCAGCCGGCCCATGTTCACGATCGGCGCCGGGGCCGACGCGGTGGTGTGGATGGAACGGGCACCCGGGGTGGACGCCACGGTGGCGGCGGGCGGCCGCGGATGGGAGGTCCGCGTGACGAACGCCGAGCCGTGCCCGATCGAGCCGGGCGCGGACGTGCCGCTCGGCGACGGCGTGGTCGTGCGGCGGGCATCGGAGGTGGATTTCCTGTCGTAGCGCGGGGAGCGGGGAGCGGGGTGTGGGCGCAAACGGTCTCTGGACGCCGGGTGAGGTGATCGCGGACCTCTACGAGGTGCGCGGCATCAACACCGAGGGCGGGATGGCCATCGTCTACTTCGTGTGGCACACGGCGTGGCACATGGAGCTGGTCATCAAGTCGCCCCGGCCCGACGTGCTCGTGGACGACGACGCGCGCCGCCGGTTCCTGGACGAGGCCGAGACGTGGGTGAAGCTCGGCGCCCACCCGAACATCGTCACCGCCCACTACGCCCGGGAACTCGAGGGCTTCCCCCGCATCGTCATCGAGAAGATGGACGGCGGCAGCCTCAAGCAGTGGATCCGGCACGGGCGGGTGCGCGACCTGGCGACCGCGCTGGACGTGGCCGTCCAGATCAGCGCAGGTCTCGCCTACGCCGAGCGGCGACACCCCGGCTTCGTGCACCGCGACATCAAACCGGCCAACGTCCTGATGACGCCGGATGGCGAAGCCCGGGTCACCGACTTCGGGCTGGTCGGCGCGGCGGGCGCCTGCGTCGGCACGCCGGCCTATATGGCGCCGGAGACGTGGGGCGGCGCGGGCGAGGTGACCCCCGCCGCCGACCTCTATGCGTTCGGGATCGTGCTCTACGAGCTGCTCACGGGACGCCGTCCGTTCGAGCACGGCGACGCCGGCGCGAGCCTGGGCCAGGTCCGCGCGCACCGGGGCGTGGAGGCGTCCCAGGGCGCGCTGCGCGCTCCACCGCGGGTCCCGCCCGGCGTGCCGGAGGACGCGTCGCTCGGCGTCCTGCCCGACGTCCAGCGCGTGACCGACGCGTCGCTCGGCGAGCTCACCGTGACCCACCTCCTGCGCGGCGAGCGAACGGAGGAGGTGACGTTCCAGCGCGAGTGCCACACGCGCGTCATCCCGGTTCCGCCAGACCGGTTCGTGCCCGGCCTGCCACGCGACATCCGCGACCTGTGCCTCGCCCTGCTCGAGAAGCGCCCCTCGGACCGGCCGACGAGCGCGGCCGACGTGATGGCGCGCCTGCGCCGGGCCTACGAGGGCGCAACGGGCAAGGCGTACCCGCGGACGCCGCCCCAGGAGGCGGGCCTCATCGCGGACGGCCTCAACAACCGCGCGCTGTCCTTCCTCGACCTCGCCAACGAGGAGGAGGCCATCCGCTGCTGGCAGGAAGCGATCCTCACCGACCCGGCGCACCTCGAGACCAGCGTCAACCTCGGCTACTGGCAGTGGCAGCGGGCCATGGTGGACGACGCGCAGTACGTGAAGCGGCTCACCGATCTCGAGCGCACGCACGGCGGCCGTTCCGAGTACTGGCACGCCATGGCGGCGGTGTGTGCCGACCGCGGCGACGAGGCCGGCGCGCTGGCGGCGGCCGAGCGCATGCCGCGCGAGGAGGGGCGGGAAGTAGAAGGAAACGAGGACGCTCCACGGTTCCGGCGGGAGTGCGTCGCGACCGTGCCCGAACCGCTGGCCTCGGTGTCGGCCTCGCTGGACGAAGCCCTGGTGGTCGGCGGCGGGAATGTCGGCTGGCTCGGCCTGTTCGATGCCGCCACACTCGAGCTGCTGCGCACGTACAAGGCGGTGGGCGCCTACGAACAGCGCGCGGTGGCGTTCTGGGGCCGGCCGGCCTTCTTCGCGGGGACGCATGGACGCCAACTCTTCGTCTGGAAGACGGAGGATGGGACCCATGCGACACTGGAACCGCCCAAGACGGCGCTGGAAACGGACGGCATCTCGGCCTCGACGGCGTCCGCGCTCGCGGTCTCGCGGGACTGCACCCTGCTCGTGGTCGCGTACGCGTTCGGGATGGGGGTCAGCGCGCTCCAGCCGATCCTCTTGTGGGATCTGCGCACGGGAGCGCTCGCCGGACGCCTGCCGGGGCACGCGGACACCGTGTCGGCGGTGTGCCTCACGCCGGACGACCGCTACGTCGTGTCGGCGGGCGCGTCGTACGGCGGTGGTGACCTGGTCTCCCTCGAGGAGTACGGCACCTCCAGGGGGCCTCGTCCTCCGCCGGAGACCCGGTTCATCCGGCTGTGGGACCGGCGGTCCGGCACCTGCGTGGGGAACTTCGAGGAGCAGACGGTGCCGGTGAACGCGCATGCGCTCGCGCCCGACGGCCACACGCTCGCTTCGGGCGACTGCGAGGGTCAGGTCCGGGTGTGGGACCTGCGGTCGCAGCGGCGCATCCGGTCGTTCCTCGGGCACGTCGGTCACGTACGCGCGGTCACGTTCCTGTGCGGTGGCGCGTTCGTGGCGTCGGGCGGCGAGGATCGCGTGATCAAGGTGTGGGAGGTGTCGTCGGGCCGGTGCGCGCGGACCCTCGACGGGCACACCGACACGGTGCGCGGCCTCACCTGGCTCAAGCGGACCCACCTCCTGCTTTCCGTAGGCCGTGACAAGACACTCCGGTCGTGGACCATCGAGCCCGCGGGCCGCCGCCGGTTCGCCTACCTGCTCGCCCGCCCCCGGAGCACCGGAGAACTGCTGCGGGCCGAAGCCGCGGTGGCCCGCGCCTGCCGCGAGGCCGATGGGCTGCTGGCGGCGGGAGACTTCGCGCGCGCGTACGCCACCCTGCGCGCCGCGCAGGACGTACGCGGGCACGAACGCGACGCCGTGCTCGTCTCCAGGGTTGCCGCCTGCACGGCGCACGGCCGGCGGACCGGCCTGCGCCACGCGGGCGTGGTGGGCGACTACGGGCCGTTCGGCGAGCCGGTGACGGCGGCGCGGTTCTCCCCGGACGGGGCCCTGGTGGCGGTGGCGGACAACGCCGGCCAGGTGCGGGTCTGGAACGTCGAGCTGGGCACGGTCGCGTGCGAGTTCAAGACACACCCGCACGGCGTCACCGGTCTCGCCTGGATGCCGGACGGCACGCACCTGGTCTGCTGCGCCCGCGGAGCGGACATCGGGTCCAGCGACGTTGAGCGCACCCTCCAGCTGTGGCACGCACGCGCGGGCCGGCGGCTGCCGTGGGCGCCCGACGAGCCCGGGCGCCTGGGGGCCGTGTGCGTCATGCCGAATGGGCTCATCGCCACCGGCGCGTGGGGGTCGCGCGCGGACCCGGCGGCGGTGCGCACGTTCTGGGGGAGCGACGTGGCCGCCGCCCGTGCCGAGAACATGGTCCGTCTGTGGCACCCAGCGTCCGCCAAGCCGCTGCACGCGTGGATCGGGCACGAGGACGCGGTCACCGCGCTCGCCGCGGGCCCGGACGGGCTCGTCGTGGCGAGCGCGAGCCGGGACCGCACAGTTCGCCTGTGGAACGTCTCCTCGGCCGACAGCGTGGCCGTCCTGCGCGGCCATGCCGCCGCGGTCCGCGCCGTCGCGTTCGCGCCGGACGGGCGGGTGCTCTCGGGCGGGACGGACGATCGCCTGCGGCTGTGGAACCCCGCCACCGGAGCGTGCCTGCGCGAGCTCGTGGGACACGAGGACACCGTGCACGCCGTTGCGTTCTCACCCGACGGGCGGTTCGCCTTCTCCGCGAGCGAGGACCGCACCGTGCGGCTGTGGGACGCCTGGTCGGGCGCCCGGCTCCAGACCCTCGAGGGTCACACGGACGGCGTGTTCGCGCTCGAGGTGAGCCCCGACGGGCGGTACCTGGTGTCGGGCGGGGGCGACCGGCTGGCCAAGCTGTGGGCGCTGGACTGGGAGTGGGAGTTCACGACGGAGGCGTGACGATCGCGCGGTCGCGATCGCACGGATGCCGAAAGGAAGGGCACCATGCCGGTAGGGATGTGCGGCAGCTGCCGCCGGTTCATATCGATCTCGCTCGTGCCGGGTGGCAACCCGATGGCCCACTCGCACCCGGAGCTGTTCGCCGCGTCGTACGCCGTGTGCGACCACTGCCACAAGCCGTTCTGCGACCAGTGCGTCACCAACGCGGGCGGGAAGTGCCCGGAATGTGGCAAGCGGCTCGAGCTGCAGGGTCCGCCACCCGGTGAGGCGAGCGTGCCCCCCGCGGTGCAGGAGATGCTGCGCAAGCTCGACGCACAGACGGCCCAGCCCACCCGCCCGCCAGCCGCGCCGCGGCCTTCAGCGCCCAAGACGAAGGAGTCCACGGCCCGGGCGGCCGCGATCTGGCTCGGCACCATCGCGGTCGTGGGCGCGGCGTCCGGTGTCGCCATCTGGCGCCTGCCGGCCGCGTCTCTGGGTCACCGCATGGGCTGGTGGGGCCTCAAGGGGCTCGGCGTGTTCGCCGTCGCGGCGATCGTCGCCCCGGCCCTGGGGAACCTGGTGACGGCGACCGTGGGACAGATCCTCCGACACATGGTGAAGGCCGGCACCCTGCTCAAGTTCACCCGCTACCTGCTCCTTCTCTACCTCCTCGCGCTGCTGGCGAGCCCGCTGTTCATCTACCACGCGCATTACGCGCTGTCGTGGCCGGGCTGGCAGGTCGCGTACATCTACGCGGCGATCGTGGGCGCCCTGCTCGGCGGGATCATCCTGCTCGGTAGGTACACGAAGGATCTGCAGCAGAGGTTGAAGGGGTGATGAGCGGAAGCGCGTGTGACGCGAGCGTGACGACGGAAGGACGGAAAGACGGAAGGCGGTAATAAGTACCGTCTTTCCGTCCTTCCGTCTTACCGTCTTCTGCCGGCCTACCTCCGCACCAGCACGGCCTCCAGGACGGCCGGATCCTGCGTCCCATCCCCGTCGAAGTCGACGGCCTGGAGGCCGGAGAACGACAGCGTGCCGCGCTCCAGGGAGAACGTGAGCGATTCTGACTCGCTGCCGTCCCGGGCCAGCAGTTGGTTGCCGTCAATCAGCACCGTCGTCGCATTGCTGGTCCAGCCCTCGGGCTCGATCACGAACCAGAGCCGGCTGTCGAGGGCCACGGTCAGGATGACCGCGCGACCCTCCTCCGCCAGCACGTCCAGCGTCACGGCCGGGTCGGCGGTGCTCGTGTAGCGCCAGACGATCGCGTCCCACACGCCGGCCAGGTCGTCGATCAGGATCCCGGTCCGCCGCTTCCGCATCTCCATGACGACACGCGTGGGATCGTCATCCTCGCCGTCACCATCCCAGTCGTACCCGAACGGGATGTCGCCGCCGCCGTACATGGTGCTGCCGGTGATCCGGCCCTCCTGCGGCATGACCAGCGTCGGGCCCCCGTCGTACGAGAGCCGCATCTGTCCGTCCACGAGGTCCGCCGCGCCCGTGACGTTCTCGAAGAT
>DAINBS010000213.1:0-5947 GCA_036732805.1 Gemmatimonadales bacterium
GGCCGCCAATGCGGGCCGGCGGGAAGTAGAGCGGCAAGGCGCACGTGGCGTAGAGCGCGTCCTCGAGCGGCACCTCCTCACGCCCGCCCGCCCCGAACAGCACCAGCTCCCCGCTCTCCAGGTCCACCGCGGTCACGGTGAGCGGGACCGCGAGATCCGCGAACCGCCGCGCCGGCACGAGCCGCCGGATGAGCGACCGGAAGGGGCCCGGCCGGAACAGCCCGGCCGCGAACACGCCGAGCAGGAGCCCCGGCGACGGCGACGCCACGGCCCGCGCCTCGCCGCGCTGGAGCGCCGCGAGCACGGCGCCGGGGGTCATCCCGGCGGCGAGCGCCGCCCCCACCAGGCCGCCCATCGAGGTCCCCACGTAATGCGCCGGCGCGAGACCACGCTCGATGAGCGCCCGGATGGCTCCGAGATGGGCCGCGGCCTTGGCCCCGCCGCCCGAGAGCGCGCAGACGACGCGCGTCACCGCTTGCCTTCGCTCTCGCGCTCCTCGAGCCGCCGGCGCCGGCGCGCGCCGGCCGCGCGGTGGCGGCGGCGGTCGTCGTCCGTCTCCAGCAGCAGGGGCCGGACCGGACACGGCCGGCCGTCTGCGTCAACCGCCACGAACGTCACGTAGCAGCTGTTCGTGTGGCGCCGCTCCCCGGACACGAGGTGCTCGGCTTCGATCCGCACGCCCACCTCCATGGACGTCCGGCCGACGAAGTTCACACTCGCGCGGGCAATCACCAGCTCGCCCAGGTGGATGGGCTCGTGGAAGTCCACCCGGTCCACCGACACCGTCACGCACGGCTGCCGCGCGTGGCGGATGGCCGCCACCGCCGCCACCCGGTCGATGAGCGACAGGATCACGCCGCCGAACACGTGGCCCAGGTTGTTGGCCATGTTCGGCATCATCAACTCCGTCATCGTCGACCGCGACGCTGACGGAGGAGCAGGAGGGGCAGAGGGGGAGAGGGAAGTCCGTGCCTTCTCTTTTCTCTGCCCCCTCTGCCCCCTCTTCTCTGCTTCCTTCATCCCTGCTTCCCGAAATCGACAGGCCTCAGGTAGCTCTCTCCGATCGTCGTGGACGAGAGCATGGCCACGGTGGGCAGCTGGCGTTTCCAGTGGGTGCCTTCGAGCCGGCCCTGGACCAGGGCGATTTCCTCCGGCGTGAAGCCCAGGGCGCGGATCTCGTCGGGCTCGTAGCCCGTGAGCAGGTAGTGCAGGATGCCGTCGGCGCGCTCGTAGCTGATGCCGAGGTCAGCTTCGTCGGTCTGGCCGGCCAGGAGGTCGGCGGTGGGCGCCTTGTCCACGATGAACGCGGGCAGTTCCAGGTGCCGCCCCAGCTGGTACACCTGCGTCTTGTAGAGGTCGCCCAGGGGGTTCACGGGGGGCGCGTCGTCGCCGTGCCACGTGAAATATCCGAGCAGGCGCTCGCTCTTGTTGCCGGTGCCCAGCGGCAGCGCGCGCAGCTTGGCCGAGAGGTCGAACAGCGCGATCATGCGCATGCGGGCCATCACGTTGCCGCGGCGCGTGCCGTCAGGATGCTCGCCGCCACCGTAGAAGCCGTCCACCGCCTGCGTGATGTCGAGCGTCTCGAGGGTGATGCCCAGCTGGCTCGCGACCTCGGCGGCGTGCTCGAGGCTGTCGGGCGACGACGCGCGGTAGGGCAGCCGCACGCCGATCACGTTCGCCGGGCCGAGTGCGCGCGCCGCGAGCGCCGCGGTGACCGCGCTGTCCAGGCCGCCGGAGAGCGCCACGAGCGCCTTGGTGTACCCCCGGCGCATGGTGACTTCCTCCCGCAGGAACGCCACCAGCCAGCGCTCCACCAGCGCGGCGTCGATCGCGAGGGGGTCGGCCGGCGGACTCGGTCCCACCACCGGGAGCGCCGCGGGCGCCGGGCGTATGGCCGGGGTGGGCTGACCCAGCGGCCCGTCGAACCTCACGGGCTCCGTCCGCTGCTCCATCGCGTGGCGGAGCAGGGCCGGCAGGGTCACCTCGAGGTCGGCGAGCAGCGGCTGGTCGTACCGCGCCCGGCGCAGGAGCCGGCGGTCGAGCCGCACCTGTACGATGGCCTCCTCGAACGGCGGCGCCTCCGCCAGCAGCTCGCCCGCCGGCCCCACGATGAGCGAGCGGCCCTGGAGCGCCTTGCCGCCTTCGTGGCCCACCAGCTGCGCCAGCGCGAGATATACGCCGTGCTCCTCGGCCAGCCGCCGCATCACGCGCTCCCAGCTTTCCGCATTGCCGGGCAGGCCCGTCCCCTCCGGGCCCACCCCGCGGGCCGGGGAGGCCGACGGGACGAGCAGCAGCTGCGCCCCGTCGAGCGCCGCGAGCGTGGCGGGCAGCGAATGCCACGCGTCTTCGCACACGAGCATGGCGACGCGCCCCCACGCCGTCTCGAACGCCTGCACGGACGACCCCGCGTCCACGAACCGCTCCTCGTCGAACAGTCCGTAGGTGGGCAGGAACACCTTCCGGTGCACGTGGCGGATGGCGGACCCGCTCCCGCCCAGCGTGGCATAAAGGGCGGAGTTGAAGACGCGGTCGTGGAACCGCTCGTAGAAGCCGATGCACACGTCCATCGGCGGCGCCCCCGCCCCCTGGTGCTGGAGCGTGAGGTCGCGCAGCAGCGTTCCCGCCGTCACGGCGGCGTCCCGCGTGCCTCCCTGGAGGAAGTAGCCCGTGACGGCGGACTCGGGGAACACGACGAGCCGCGGCGGCTCCGGCCACCGGGCCACCTGGGCCAGGATGGTGCCGATCCGGCCGAGGTTGCCCTGGTAGTCTCCCTTGAGAGGGCGGAATTGAGCTAAGGCGATCAGCACAGCCTCAAACCTAGACGGCGAGACGGAGAGACGCCAAGACGGAAAGCGGACGGCCGTCTGTCCGTCTTGCCGTCTCCCCTAGTTCCCACTCCCCAGCTCCTGTCTCCTACCCGCCTTCCAGGTCCAGAGTGTTGCCCACCACTCATCCGGCCGCAGCGTCACATTCTCGAGCCGCGTGCTCACGCCGGCCACCGTCTTGGGGCTGAACAGCCACACCGCGGGGGCGTCGGTGTTGATCGTGGCCATGGCCTGGTGCCACAGGCCGCGGGCCTGCGCGCGGTCCGGGGTCGCCACGGCCTGCGCCACGAGCGAATCGAACGTGGCGCTCGCGTACGCGCCGTAGTTGGACCCGCCAATGCCCTCGCGCCCCCACAGCTCCCGCATGCCCGCCGGCGGGAGGTCCACCTGCCAGCCGCCGACGATCGCGTCGAACTGACCGGTGCGAGCGCGATCCATCCAGACGTTGAACTCGAGCGGCTCGAGCCGCAGGTCGATGCCCTGGAGCCGGTATTGCTCCTGGAGGATCACGGCCGCGCGCTGCCGGATGCCGCTCGAGCTGGGGAAGGCCACGTCGAACGTCAGGCGCCGGCCGCTCCGGTCCCGCACGCCGTCACCGTCGCTGTCGCGCCAGCCCAGGCTGTCGAGCAGCCGCGCGGCCGCCGCCGAGTCGAATGGCAGCTGCGGCGAGGCACCCTCGGCGATCCAGACCAGGGACGTGGTGGGCCCCGGGGGCACCGTTCCCCATCCGCCGAGCACGGCGTCCACCAGCGTCGTCCGGTCCGTGGCCAGGGCCACGGCCCGGCGCAGGGCGGGATCACCGAACAAGGGATGCCGTCCCGCGCGGCGGGGGGCCCGCAGGTTGAACCCGAGATACATGTAGACGGGCGAGGGGTACTCCACGAGCCGCACGCCCGCCGCTTCCCGGACACGGGCGATGTTCTCGGGTCCCACCACCGCCTCCACGAAATCGGCCTCACCCGCAATCAGCCGGCTGATCGCAGTCGCGAAATCCGGCGACACGCGCCAGATGAGGCGGCTCACGCCGGGCGCGCCCTGGAAGAACGTCGAGTCCGCGGCCAGCTCGATCAGCTCGCCCGGCCGCCACTCCTTGAGCCGGAACGGGCCGTCTCCGATCGGGTTGCGCGCGAGCGGATGCGTGCGCCAGGTGTCCCGAGGGACCGTATCCAGCACGTGGCGCGGCAGGATCCTCATGTGGTGCGTGGCGTCGAAGAACTGCTCCGGGTACGACTCCCGGAACCGGAACGCCACCCGGCGGTCGTCGCGCGCCTCGACACGCTCGATGTTCGCGAGCGACGGGCCCGCCACCGCGCCCAGCAGGGTATCGCGGTACGCGTCGAAGGAGAACACGACGTCGGCGCTCGTGACCGGCGCGCCGTCGTGCCAGCGCGCCCCGGCGTCGAGCGTAAAGACCAGGGTCCGGTCGTCCTCCCGCACCCACGACTCGGCGAGCCGCGGCACGAATCCGGAATCGCCGACGGTGTTCGCCTCGAGCCCCACGTCCGCGAGCTTGAGGAACATCTGGTCCGAGACGGCCCGCCCCACTCCCTGGGCAAACACCGGCAGGAGCACGTCGGCGTCGGCGCCCGACGCAATCACCAGGACGCCGCACTCCGGGCACGGGGCCTCGGGCTCGCACGCCAGAAGTCCCGCAACCAGCGGCACGGCAACGAGTAGCCTCCTCATATCCCTCCCTGTGCTCGGTGCGCCGGGTCACGTTGCGCCAACGGCCGACTGCATGGCTCGGGGCTCGGAACGACCCAGTTGCTACAAAACGAGTCAACCCCTGCGCGGCCATGGGCCCGGCGGCAGCGGCTTAACGTAAGCAATTACATGACCTTACGCCAATCCACCGTGGTCCGTGCCGGTGGGCACCCGCGTTGCCATTCCTGAGGGCCGGAAGCGGCGACCCACTCCGGGGCGCTCAGCGAAGGACCACGAGGGAGGAATCCATGAAGGTCATGCGAGTGATGGGTGCGGTCGTCCTGGTGGCGGCCGCGGCGTGCAGCGACGGAACCGGCCCGGGCGCCGACGGCACCGTGTCGCTCTCCTTTACCACCGGGATCGGCGGGGGCCCCCTGCTCAGCCGAGCCGGCATGCTCGACGATACGATCACGGTCGGGTCCGACGTCATCGTGATCACCAGCGCGCAGATCGTGCTGGGCGAGATCGAGCTCAAGCGCGAAGACGACGACGGCTGCGAGTCGCTGGGGATGGACGATGACGACGGCTGCGAGGAGTTCTCGACGGGCATGATGCTCCTGGACCTGCCGCTCAACGGGCAGGTGGCCACCGAGATCACGATCACGCCCGACTCGGGCACGTACGACGAGATCGACTTCGAGATCGAGAAGCCCGAGAGCGGCGGCGACGACGAGGCCTTCCTGGCGCAGCACCCGGACTTCGACGGCGTGAGCATCCGCGTTCAGGGCACGTTCAACGGCGAGCCGTTCACGTACGAGTCGGACCTGGACGTCGAGCAGGAAAACGAGATCGTTCCCCCGCTCGTGATCACCGATACGTCCGTGGGCACGAACGTCACGCTGACCGTGGACCTGTCCACCTGGTTCCGCAACGGCGCGGTCCTGGTGGACCCCAATACGGCCAACAAGGGCGGGCAGAACGAAGGCGTCGTGAAGGAGAACATCAAGACCTCGTTCAAGGCGTTCGAGGACGAGGACCGCGACGGCGACGACAGCGACGAGAGCTGAGCGTCCCGCGGGTCGAAGATCGCGCTAGCTTTGCGGGGGGTCGGACGGCGGGATGCCGCCCGGCCCGCCCGCACAGAATGAAGGAGCACACCGTGAAACGTCCGTTCGTCATTGCGCTGCTGCTGAGCCTCGGGCTCGCGGCCTGTGAGCTCACCGGGGGCCCCACCACCGCGTCGAGCGTGCAGGTTTCGTTCGCGACCCGCGCCACCGGTGCTCCCCTGCTGAGCGCCACCGGCCTCGCCAGCGACACCCAGATCGTGGGTGGCAGCACCCTCATCATTACGAAGGTCGAGCTCGTGCTCCGGCAGATCGAGATGAAGGGCACCGCCGCCACGACGTGCGTGTCGGGCGAGGAGGACGACGACGACTGCGAGGAGTTCGAGATCGGGCCGGTGCTGGTGGACCTCCCCC
>DAINBS010000214.1:0-4148 GCA_036732805.1 Gemmatimonadales bacterium
ATGAGCGATCCGAATGCCAGTGGGAGCCCCCTGCCGCCGAGCCCGTCGCGCCGTGCCCGGAATGCGCCCCGAGCACGCCGATTTGGGGCAGACCGGGCAGGGAAGCCTCCTCGGCAGGCACGTGCTCGGCTTCCATTCTGGGAGCGCGAAGGTCATGGTAGAGCAGCACGGCCACCGTGAGCAGCAGCACCGCGCCCGCCTGGTGCAGCGCCGCGACGCTCACCGGGACCGCGAGCACGAGCGTCACGATGCCCAGCGTCACCTGCAGCAGCGCCACCAGCGGCAGGAGCACGAGCAGGAACGGCGCGTGCCCCATCAGGCCGCGCCCCCGGCCCCTGGCCCAGAGGGCGAGTGCGCCGACGACCGACAGGATGCCGAGGAGCCGGTGATTGAACTGCACCGCCGGAGCGTTCTCGAACAGGTTCCGCCACCAGGGCTCCAACGAGCCGTAGCCCGCCGGCACGATCCGCCCGGCCATGAACGGGAACGTGTTGTACATCCGCCCCGCATCCAGCCCGGCCACGAACGCACCCGCGATGGCCGTCAGGAACACGAGGCCCACGAGGACCCCCGCGAACGTCCTGAGCCCCTCAATTCCGTGCTCGGTCTGACCGCCTACCCGCCTGACCGCCTGTCCGCCTAACATGTCCGCCGCCGTCCAGATGGTCGCCACGTAGATCACCAACGCCAGACCGAGGTGCGCGGCCAACCGATATTGGCTCACGTCGGTGCGCTCACTCAAGCCGCTCGCCACCATGAACCAGCCCAGCCCGCCCTGCGCGCCGGTGAGCAGCAGCAGGGTGGCAAGCCGCCAGGTGAGCCGTTTGCCCAGCCCGCCCCGAATCAGGAACACCACGAAGGGGACCGCGAACGCGAGGCCCACGAGGCGCGCCCACAGCCGGTGCAGGTATTCCCAGAAGTAGATCCGCTTGAACTCGGCCAGCGTCATCCCGCGGTTCAGCTGCTGGTACTCCGGGATCTGCTGGTAGGCGGTGAACGTGCGCGCCCACGCGTCCTCGGAGAGCGGCGGCACGATGCCCGTGACCGGCGCCCACTCCGTGATCGAGAGACCGGATTCCGTGAGGCGCGTGACGCCGCCGATCACGACGATCAGGAGCAGCATGACGGCGCAGGTGACCAGCCAGAGACCGACCGCGCGACGGCGGGCGGGAGCCAGGTCGGGAAACGGGAGTATGGCCGCGGTCATTTCGGTCCGCATATCCTGCTGGTGTTCGCACCGGAAGCTACCCGTGGGCGCACCGGCGGGCACCCCGCTCGCCGCCGGGCGCGGGTCGCCGTACCTTGTCTCCGCTTTCTCCCGCCAAGGACCTTCGTGCGCGTCCGCCGCCTCACCCGTCTCTGCGCCGTACTGATCGTGCTCTTGGCGCCGGTCAGGCAAGTCCATGCCCAGGATTCGCTGCCACCGGCCGACACGGCGCGCGACCGCCGGGCCACCATCGTCCCGCTCCCGGTGATCTTCTACCAGCCCGAAACGGGCACCGGGTTCGGCGCGCTCGCCACCTGGTACTTCCGGCCCGGGCGCCAGGACCGCGCGGTTCCGCCATCGGAGGTCGGCGGGTACGCCATCTACACGACCCGCAAGCAGATTCTCACGTCGCTCACCACCCGGCTGTACCTCTCGGGCGGGGCGCTCCGGCTCGCCGGCATCGCGGAGTTCACCAAGTTCCCCACCAAGTTCTGGGGAATCGGCAACGCGACGCCGGAGGACGCCGAGGAGGACTACACGCCGCTCACGGTGGGATTCACGGGCGAGCTGCTGCGCGAGGTCCGCCGCGGCTGGTTCCTGGGAGGCCGGGCCCGCGTCGCGCACCGCACCCTGCGCGAGGTGTCGGACACCGGGCAGCTCGTCACGGGAGCGGTCCCCGGCTCCGAGGACGGGCGCATCGTCGAGGGCACGCTGCTGCTCACGCGGGACACGCGCGACAACACCATCTATCCCTCGGAGGGCCAGTATCACCAGGTCGGCCTGTTCGGCGCCGCGACGGCGCTTGGCAGCGACTTCGGTTATGCGGGGGCGCGGATCGACCTTCGCGGCTACCTCGCGCCCGCCGCGCGCCACGTCCTCGCGCTCCGCGCCGTGAGCGAGATCCGGAGCGGAACGCCGCCGTTCGACCAGCTGCCGCAGGTGGGCGGCGACGTGCTGCTGCGCGGTTACTACCAGGGCCGGTTCCGCGACAAGCTCCTTGTCGCGCTCCAGGCCGAGTACCGGCTGCGGCTGGTCTGGCGGATCGGTCTCGTGGGATTCGCCGAGGCAGGCCAGGTGGCGCCGCGGGCCGGCGACCTCGCGTTCGACGCGTTCAAGGCGTCGCTCGGCGGCGGCGTCCGGTTTCTGCTCGCGCCCCGCGAGGGAGTGAACGTCCGGGCCGACTACGGCTGGGGCTTCGATGTCGGCTCCGGGGGCTTCTATCTCGCGATCGGAGAGGCGTTCTAGACGCTTCCCAGCAGGACGCCGTCCGCGCCGTAGTTTTGTCTCATCCCACAGCGCGCGATCGGCCCATGCTCTCGCCCCGTCTCGTTCTTCTGTCATCGCTGGCCGGCCTGGCCTTCCCCGGCGGCGGCCTCGACGACCTCACGGTCATGCGGCACGTGCCGGGAGCCGACGCCGCGCCCACGGCGGTCATCCTGGTCACGTTCGACCGGCCCGTGGCCGCGGATCTCGACGCCACGCTGCCCGCGGCGAGCGTGCTCTCGATCGAGCCGGCCGTGGCGGGCACCGCCGACTGGCGCGACCCGATCACGCTGCGCTTCACGCCCAGCGAGCCGCTTCCGGTAGGCACCCGGTACACGGTGACGATCGCCAACGATTTCGCCGCCGCCGACGGCAGCCGCCTGCCGGAGCCCTACCGCTTCACGTTCCGGGTGCGCGGCCCCCTCGTGCTCGCGAGCTCCCTCGAGGTGCTCGGTGACGCGACCGGCTACCTCGACACCCGCCCGCGCATCCAGCTCGTCCTCTCCGGGCCGGGGGACTTCGCGCAGCTCGCGCGCGCGTCGTACCTGGAGCTGGCACCGCAGTGCGGGCGCGACCGGACCGTCCGGCTCAGCCTGGCGGGCGACCGCCCGGTGGGCGAGGACGACCCGTGGCAGTTCCGCCGCTGGACGTGGGGCGACGACGAGGTCGGCCTGCGCGGGGAAACCGCCCGCGTGGTGGACCTCACCCCGGAGCGCGAGTTGCCGCGCGACTGCCCCGGAGTGCTCGTGGCCCCCAGGCACGCCGACCCCGACGCGGCGGGCGAGCCCCACCGCTGGTCGTTCCGCACCTACGGTCCCCTGCGGTTCGTGCACGCCGAATGCGGTGGCGGCCGCTGGTGTGCCACCGGCCCGATGCAGCTGCGCTTCTCGACCCCGGTCCGCGGCGCCGTCCTCGCCGCGGCCCTGCGTGTCACGCCCGCCATCGCGCCCCGCTGGGCCGACACGGCCGCCGAGCGCACCACCTGGTGGGTGCCGGCGGACCTGGCACCACGCACGACGTACGTGGTCGTGCTGGACAGCACGCTCCGCGACGCGTTCGGGCAGACGCTCGGCCCGACGGCGGGGAAGATCGTCACCACCACGGGCTATCCGCCCTCCGTGGAGTATCCGGTCGGGCGCCTGCTGGTGGAGCGTCTGGCCTACCGCACGCTCACGGTGAGCCACATGAACGTGGACGCGCTGGTGACCGCGATGACGCCCATCCCAGATTCGCTGCTGCCGACGCTGCTGGGCCGGCCCTGGGGACACGACGAGCTGATCGCCGGTTTGAGCGGCACCCGCGTGGACACGTTACGCGTGCCGCGTCATGTGGACCGCTCCACGATCACCGCGATCCCCCTGCCCGTGTCGAATGCCCAGCGGCCCGGCAGTCCCGCGCTGCTCGCCGTGCAGGTGGACACGTCGGCCACCACGGTGCGCCGGGCGCCCGTGACGCTGGTGCAGGTGACCGATCTTGCCGTGCACGTCCGCCTCGGGCTCCGGGACGGGGCCGTGTGGGTGGTGGGCGCGGGCGACGGCCTTCCCCGCCCGGATGCAAACGTGGTGTTGTACGACGGCGGCGGCCGGGAGCGTCTGCGCGGCCGAACCGACGCCCGCGGCCTGGCACGCTTCTCCTCCCTGCCGCCCCTGCCGGTGGACACCGCGTCGGACGAGGCCGC
>DAINBS010000214.1:4248-5937 GCA_036732805.1 Gemmatimonadales bacterium
GACACCGTGCTGCGCCTCTCGGCGTTCGGCACGGCCGAGCAGTCGTTCACGGTGGCCCAGGGCGCGCCGCTTGGCAGCTACCAGGTGCGGGTGGCCACCGTCGTGGACGGCGTGTGGACGTGGGTGGGCACCACGGGGTACCGGATCGCGGAATACCGGCCGCCGGAGTTTCTGGCCGACGTCCGGCCCGCCGACACCGTCCGCGTGGCGGGTGACACGCTCGCCGCGGCGGTGGAGGGCCGCTACCTGTTCGGCGCCCCGATGGCGGGCGCCCAGGTCCAGTGGGCCGTGAGCCGCGCGGTCGTGGGGCCGTGGGCGCTCCGCATTCCCGGCACCGACGGCTGGTCCCTCACGGAAGCGCGCTGGTGGTGGGAGGAGCCGTCGTCGTTCCCGCAGGTCTTCCTCCAGGGCAGCGACTCGCTCGACGGGCAGGGCGCGATGCAGCTCGAGGTTCCACTCCCGGAGTCGGCGGACGGCCAGCCGTACCGTGCCGCCATCACGGCCACGATCGTGGACGTGAACCGTCAGACCTCGTCGGCCACCGCCGGCGCCATCGTGCATCCCGCCGCCTTCTATCTGGGCGTGCGGGCCGTGGGACGCGAGTACTTCTGGCGCGCCAACGAGCCGCGCGAGGTCGAGGTGATCGCCGTCCGGCCCACGGGCGCGCGGGTGGCGGGCGTCGCGGTCCGCGGCGTGCTGGTGCGGCGTGAGTGGCACCGCGTGCGCCGCGAGCGCGACGGCTACGCGCAGATCGTCGGGGAGTGGGTGTCCGACACCGTCGGCACCTGCACGCTCACCACGGCCGCCGACACGCCGGGCCGCTGCCGGCTCACGCCCGGCGAAGGCGGCCAGTACACGCTGCGCTTCACCGCGACGGACCCCGCGGGACGGGCCGTCGCCGCGGGGCTGTACCGCTGGGTTACCGGCGCCGACTGGGTACCGTGGTACGACGAGACCCAGCTCAAGATGGACGTCGTGGCCGACCGCGATCGCTACGCCGTGGGCGACACGGCGCGGGTGCTGTTCGCCTCGCCGTTCACCGATGCCGAGGCGTGGGTGACGGTCGAGCGCGAAGGGATCATCGAGGAACGCCGGTTCCGCATCACGTCGGGCACCACCACGCTCGCCTTCCCGATCACCGAGGCCTGGGCGCCCAACGCCTTCGTGTCCATTATCGTGTCGCGCGGTCGCACCGCGCCCCCGGGTCGGTTCGACGACGCGGGACGGCCCGCCATGCGGGTGGGCTACGCCGAGGTCCGGGTAACGCCCGAGGTGAAACGCCTGAACGTGAGCGTCGCGCCCCTGGCCGACGAGTACCGGCCCGGCGACACGGCGCGGGTGCGCCTGCACGTGGCCGATGCCGCGGGCCGCGGCGCCCGCAGCGAAGTGACGCTCTGGGCCGTGGACGAGGGTGTGCTCGCCCTCACCGGCTACGAGACCCCGGATCCGATCGCGCTGCTCTACGAGCCGCGCGGGGTCGGGGTGCGGCTCGGCAGCAACCTCGCGGCGGTGGCGGCCCAGGTACTCGAGAAGGGATCGGTGGCGCTCGAGAAGGGGCGCGCTCCGGGCGGCGGCGGCGGGTTCGACGCCGAAGGCATCCTGCGCTCGCGCTTCGCGTCCACCGCGTTCTTCCTGGGTTCGGTCGTCACCGACGCCGAGGGCCGCGCGGAGGCAGCGGCGAAGCTCCCC
>DAINBS010000215.1:0-5931 GCA_036732805.1 Gemmatimonadales bacterium
GGTACGGCGCCGGGGATACGCCCCTCTCCGGCTGGACCAGCGATACGCTGTTCGACTTCCTGGGCCACGCGAGCACCGACACACAGATCGTGATTCTGAAGGACAGTAACACGACGACGCACGCCATGTCGCGGGACACGCTCACGTTCACGGTGTACGACAGGCGGGTGGTGCTCTCGGGCCCGACGTTCGTCGTGGATAAAGCCAAGAAGCTCTATGTCGCCAGCGCCGATGGGCAGCGGCACTGGGGCAAGTGGTACGAGCGCTACGACGATGGGCCCCAGTGGTACGCCGCCTCGGCCTACGACCAGGACACGCTGCTCCGACGGTGGCCGTACGGCGACTACACGGTCACCCTGCGGCAGCACAAGTACACCGGCGTGCTCAAACGGGGGCGGCTCGCGATCACCGTGTGCAGCATTCCGGGATGCGAGCCGAACGCGCCGGTGGCCGCAGGGGCACCCGAAGGCGGGGAGGCCACGGTCTGGGGCCTGTTCGGCGCGGGCCCGTGGCTTGGCTGGGGGAGCCCCGATCTGGGCCGCACACTGCGGCTCTACGACCTGTGGGGCGCGCCCGACCGGCTGAGCCCGTTCGGGGGGAGCGGCTGGCTGCTGGACGAGGGCGGGAGCCTGGTGGACCCGGTGACGGACTGGGAGGTGCGCTGGATGCCGCGGGAGCTGGGGCTCAGGGACGTGCGCGCCTTCGATCTGACCACCACCAACCCGCGGGCGCGTGGGGCGGTGTTCTCGATGGCCGTGGACCCGGACCTGGGCACCCACGGCGGGGACGACGCGGCGAGCTACGACGCCGGCCTGGGGCTGGTGGTGGTGGCAGACAGCGAGACGGCCGTGGGGCTCCTCCTCCTGGGCGCAGATGGCGGAGACAACGCCCTGGTCTCGGTGCAGGAGTACGGGGTGGGCCGCTGGGCCCCAGCGGTGAGTGCGGCGGCGTGGGCGGCCCAGCGGGAGGCGGGGATCCACCTGCGGGGCACGCCAGGGGATGTCCAACTGCTGCTCTCGGCCGCCCCGGCGGATGGGGGGGCACGTGGACGTTCGTGGTGCTGCGGGGAACCACGCCGGCGGCAGTGCGGGCGCGGGCCGAGGAGGTGTACCGTGCGCTCCGGTAGCCGGTGGCTGGTGGCGAGCCTCCTGGCGGGGGCCTGTGGGGACGCCACGGGGCCCCTGCCACCCGTGGTGCTGGAGGTGACGACGTCCGACACCATTCAGGTGACGGGCGGGACACTCACGTTCACCGCGGTGGCGCGGGACAGCGCCGGCGTGGCGGTCCCGGATGTAACCATCGCGTGGAGCGTGAGCGATCCGGGGCGCGGAAGCATCACGGACGGCGGGCTGTTCACGGGGGGCCCGGCCGCCGGCGCGGTGTTTGTCCAGGCCGCGGTGCTCGGGGCGGGGCTGGCCGAGTCGGTGGCGGTGCGTGTCGTCGTGCCGGGCACGATCAAGTGGCGCTGGGCGGCCGCCGAGGTGGGCGGCAAGATGCCGAATCTCGGTGGCCCAGCCCTGGGCAGCGATGGCACGGTCTACGTGCTGGTGGAGACCGGCCGCTTTCCTGGCTTCCCCGGGACAGTGGTGGCCCTGGCCCCCGATGGCGCCGTGGGTTGGAGTGTTCCGCTCGTCCAGGTCTCCATCTCCAACGGGATCGTCGTCACGCCGGGCACGGAGCGGCTCTGGATTGCGGGCGCGCAGCTCTATCTCCTCTCGACCGCCGGCGAGGTGCTCTGGGATACGATCCGGGCGGTGGACCCGGACCCCGCCGTCATTCCCGACTTCCTGGGCGGCGCGGCCTCGACCGACCTGTTGGTGGCGGCGTGGGGCAAGCACACGATTGCCTATGACGCCGCGGATCACGCCTTCCGCTGGGTGAGCCAACTGGCCCCCTACGTGAGCTGGCTGGTGCCGCCCACGATCACGGCCGAGGGCCACGTGCTGGCCAAGCGCACCGCCGACACCCTGTTCCTGTTCCACGGCGCGACGGGCCAGATCCTGCGCACCTTCCAGGACCCCGATACCGGGGTGGACAAGCGGGTCTGGGGCGCAGGGACCGTGCCCGTGGGCGCCCGGTACTACCTGCCAACCGTGCAACGCCTGGCGGCCTACGACACCAGCGGCACGTTGGACTGGCTCACCGAGGACACCGGGTTCGGCATGACGGAGCCGGCGGTCGGACCGGACGGCACCCTCTATGTGCAGACGCGTGTGTGGGGGCTCCAAGCCATTAACCCGGACGGAACCACCCAGTGGTATCGCCGGACCGCCTTGGGTAATACCGGATGGGTGGAGCAACCGACGTTCTCCTGGCACGGTGGCGTGGCCCTCGCGGACGGGGGCATCCTCTATGCCGCCGGGCAAGGCGCCTTCCTGGCGCATGACGTGGAGGGAACCCTGCTGTGGCAACACGTGGCCGATAGCGCTGGCACGGTGCAGGCGTTCCTGGGCTCGCCGGCTATTGCGCCCGACGGCACGATCTACACGTGGACCGAGACGCACGTCTACGCGTTCTGGGGGAACGCACCCCCGGAGCCCAACTCGCCCTGGCCCATGTGGCGCCACGACGCGCAACGCACCGGGTGGGCCGGCTACACCGGGAACTGAAGGGGAGGCCCGCGGCAGGATTGCGGGGAACGCGCTCCCCAAGCCCGCCGTTCCGCTAGACAATCACCGCGATGGCCGCGGCGAGATCGTCCGTGTGGGTGAGCGAGAGCAGCACGTCGCGCGCGCCCACCGCGGCGAGCCGGGCCACCGCGCGGCCGTAGAGCCGGACCGACGGGCGCCCCTGGTCGTCGCGCACGACCTCGATCTCCCGCCACCCGATGCCGCGGGCGTCCTCGGTGCCCTGGAGCGCCTTGTACACGGCCTCCTTGGCCGCGATGCGGGCCGCCACGTGACGGGCGGGAAAGGCCATCTTCTCGCAGTAGGCCCGCTCGTCGGCGGTGAGCAGGCGCGCCCAGGCGCGATCCCCCGCGTCGGCCAGCAGCTTCTCGACCCGCGCGATGGCCACCAGGTCCACCCCCACCGCGTGCGGCATCACGGACTCCGGGCAACGAAGAGACGTTTGCGCAGGATCTCGCTCCCCCGCTCCAGCACGACCGCGTACGCACCGTTCCCCACGAGGTTGCCCTCGAGGTCCGTGAGGTCCCACGCCACCAGGCCGTCGGACACCGCGACGCCGGCACGATACACCAGCAGCCCCGCGAGCGTGAACACGGAGAGGCGCCCCTCACCTGAGCCAGGCTGCCAGGTGAAGAACACCCGGCTCGACCGCACGGGATTCTCCGACACGCCGAGTTCGCCCGCCGCGACCGTGATGTCCGGACTCGCGAGGTCGCCAAAGACGTGCAGCGCGTCCACACGGGTGGTCATGTCACTCGCCACCAGTCGCAGGCGCACGCGCGGCGCCTCCGGCAGCGGCGCGCCGACGGGGTACCACGTGCCGGCCGCCCCCTCGAGCCGCAGCACAGGGGTCCACGACGCGCCGTCATCGGTGGAGACCTCGACCGTCGCGTGCCGCTCCGGGAGGAACAGCGACCCATCGTGACGGACCCAGAACGCCAGCCTTGGGCGCGTGACGCCGCCCAGCGAGATCACCGGGGAGCGCAGCGTGTCGTCGGTGCCCATCCAGGCCCACTCGCCCTCCCGGGCCGACCCCGACTCGCGGGTCCATCCCGTCCAGTCCGCGTCCGTTTCCGCGCCGTGCGCATAGACGATCTCGACGGCACGGCCGGCCCCGAGACCAGCATCCGCGCGGAGCCCCACCGGGGTGCCGTCGAGCGTTCCGCTCCAACGCCACGTGACGGTCCCCCGATCCAGGGAATCCGCCGCGAGCGCAAGCGGCCGCGTGATGCCGCCCTCGATGACGGTCGGCTGTGGCGTTGCGCCCGCCGGCGCGAGCAGGCGGGCTTCCGGCCAGAGTGTCTCCCAGGCCACCGGAGGTGGCGGTAACGCCGCCGCGTCCAGCGCCGCCTGTGCGAACGGGAGATTGTCGGCGAACACGGTCGCCACCGCGGCGGAGTCGTCGGGAAACACGAACCCGTACGACGTGCCGCTCACGCAGCATCCCGCGGTCACCTCGACCGTCACCGCGAGCGTGCCGTGCGCCCGGTACGCCCATTCGGCGTAGTCGCCGTTGGTGGCGTACAGCAGCCAGGCCGCGCCCGAGTGATACGCCACGCGCGCGGAGTTGGCCAATCGGTCGCGAATGGCCGGCGCGAGCGGCGTGCCCGCCCAGGCCTCGAACGGCGCCACGTCCGGGGCCAGCGCACCGGTCCGGTGGGCGTATGGGTACAGGATGAGGTCGCTGTAGCTGTGGTAGGAGATGGCGACGGCCGGCGGATGGCTTGCGTGAAAACCCATGATCGCCTGGGTCTCCGGCTCCGACGCCGGCGTCGTGCCACGGAACGTCTCCGCCTGGGGGACCGCGCTCGAGCCCACGTCGTCGTAGCCCCAGAACGCCGGGTAGTTGCGGTTCAGATCCACGCCCACCGAGCCGTCCACGTTAGGCCGGCGGTTCTTCCGCCAGAGCCGCTCGGTCGCAAAGGAGAATGCCAGGCCGTCGGGGTTCGCGACAGGAATGACCCACACGTCCCGCGTGATGGGGACGTTGCCGGGAGCGGCGAAGTGCTCGAGCAGCCGCAACGCGATCTCGACCGAGATCCACTCGCGTGCGTGGTGCCCGCCCATGAACAGCACGTTGGGCCGGGCCGGCGCGTCGTCCGGCGCGCCAACCTTGGCGGCGAGAATGGGCCGCCCCTCCCACGACTGGCCGATGGTGTCAACGGTGACGGAGCCAAGGCCAGCCAGTGAATCCACGGCGGCAAGTACCGCATCGTAGCCGCGGAAGGTGACCGCCGGGGCCGGCTCGATGGGCGCGCCCGGGCTTGCCTGGAGCCCCATGCCGCTCAGCGCAAGCTGCTGCTCTCGCGTCGCGACGATCGTGGCGTACAGTTCCCCGCCGATCTCCTCCACGCCTGCTACCTCGAAGCCCTGACGGGCGAGCTGGGTGAGCACGCCCAGGGAGTCGAGCCGGACCTGTGTGGGCATGAGCGCCTGCGCGCCAGCGGTGGCGGGGGCCAGCGCCGCGATCAGGACGCCAATCCATCGTCTGCTCACGACAGCAGCGCCCAGACCCGCGCCACCCACCACGGCGCGGGGACGTACCCGCCCAGTATGAGACCGAGCCAGACGGCGGCCGCGAGTGCCGGGATCCCCACCACCGCCACCGGCCACAGCGGCCGGCGCCACGCGGCCACGGCCGTCGCCACTTCCCGCCACCGGGCCGATTCGGCGTCGAGCTGGTCCTCCAGCGCGAGCCAGGCGGCCTCGAGCCTGCGGGCCGCCGTGAGCAGCGCCCGCTGCCACTCCTCCAGGGGCGCCCGGTCGGCGGCCGCGGCCGCGAGCAGGCGCTCACCGGCGGTCTCGAGGATGTCGAGCGCCGGCACGAGGCTCATCCCCGCCCCCCCAAGGCGTCCCGTCAGGCCGCGCACTTCCGCGGCATCGAGCGCCACCTTCCGACGCAGGCGCCGGGGCATCCGGACCGCGCGTGCCTCGGCGTCGAGCTCCGCGTTCACCCGCCCGATGAGAGCGTGGGCGATGGCACTCACCGCCTGCTCCCACGCGTCGAGCCACACCGGGAGCCCCACCGCCGCGATGGCGCCGGCACGTTGTCCCTCGGCCGCGAGGCGGCGCGCCTCGCCGGAGGCCTCGATCAGCCGGCCCGCGAGCGCGAGTCGTGCCCGCTCGACAACGGGATCGGCCCCGCGCCCCGTGCCCGAGAGGATCTTCCCGAGTGACGGGCCGAGTTCAGGGACGCGGATGGGAACGAGGAGCTTGGGGCTCGTCATGCGTAGATCGCGTCGAGCACCGACGCGGTCTCGGCGAAGTCCTCCGCGCGCGAGCGCACCACGCAGAACCGCTGACC
>DAINBS010000216.1:0-5898 GCA_036732805.1 Gemmatimonadales bacterium
CCTGAGAATCACCGCGTTGAACTCGGCCGGGCGCTCCAGGTGCAGGAAGTGGCCGACGTTCTCCATCAGCACGGCATCGAAGTCGGCGTACTTCCGGTTGGCCTCGATGTTGGTGACCATGCTCGCCGGAGTGCTCGGGACCGCGTTGATGCAGCGCACGGGCGCCCCGGCGGCGGCGAGCGCGGCCTTCTCATCATAGTTGGGGTAATCGGCGATGATGCCGAGGACGGCTCCGGTGTCCGCGGCGACGGCCTTGTCCACCACCCAGCGCTTGACGGCCGTGTCGGCGGCGGGCGGGAACATCATGTCCATCATGCGGCCCACCTGAGCGGGGAAGTCCGCGTGGAACGCCGCCATCATCTGCTCGCTCAGCTCGCGCGGGAACACGAAGTCGGCATTGTGCAGGGCGTCCACGCACACGACGCCTTCCACCCGGCCCGGCATCCGCCCCGCCGCAAGCAGCGAGACCGGTCCGCCCAGTGAATGACCGATCAGCACCATCCGGTTGAGCCGCAGCGCGTCCGCGACCGTCTGAACGTCCGCGGCGAGTCCGGCGTACGACCACGCGGAGCGGGTCTTGCCGGATTCGCCGTGGCCCGGGAGGTCCATCGCCACGACGCGATGCGCTGTCGCGAGCGTGTCGAGCTGCCCTTTCCAGAAGGTCCGGTCGCATGCCCAGCAGTGGACGAAGACCAGGGTGGGCTCGCCCGTGCCGCGAACGTCATAGACGATGGGGACCCCGTCGGTGGTGACGACCGTGTCCACGACCACGGCGGATTCGGGTGACTCGGCAGCCGGGCCGCACGCCAGCGACATCAGGGCGAGCGCCGCAACGATTCCTGTCAATGCGCGCATGGGTTCAACCTCCGTTCTTGACGATGACACGCTGCCGCACGAACGCCGGATCGCCGACGGCGTCCAGCATGAACGCGCCGAGATCCGCGCGGCTGATCGATGAAAACAGTCCCACTGGGACGTCGGGCCCCGCGGCCACCTGGCCCGTCGGGTTGCCGTCGGTGAGGCGGGGCGGCTTGACGACCGTCCAGTCGAGCGCGCTGCCCACGACGGCGTCCTCCTGCTCCATGCGGTCACGGAGCATCTGCGGGCGCGACCAGTGCACGAAGGCCACGAGCCCGGACATGGCGCGCGACCGCGACGGCACGTGACCCACCATGGCGCCCGTCACGCACAGCAGCCGGCGCCGGCCCGTGGCCGTCATGGCGGCGATCACCGCGCGGGTGGCCGACGCGCAGAAGATGTCGGTGTAGGGGCGGCGGGGCCCGAATACACAGCACACCGCGTCGGCGTCCCGCACGACCTCCTGCACGCGGACGGCGTCCTCGAATACGCCGTGGATCATGACGGCGCCCATCGGGGAGGCGGTCGAGATCCGCCCGAAGCTGCGCACGCTCCAGCCGCGCGCACGGGCGCCGGCCGCCAGCGCCTGGCCGGTGCGTCCGGAGATCCCGAAGATGGCGACCGTCGTCATGGCGTCCGTTAGCCGAGGAGCGCCGCAAAGTTGGGGTCTGTCGCCCGCCACCGCAACCGAAAGGGGTTTGCGCGCTGAAGCACGCGCCAGGCGCCCGATGCACCCACCACCTCCACACCGCGTGCTCTAGGCAAGCACCGCACCGGATGCGACATTGCCAGGCATGACCGATACACCGCTTCCGGAGGCCATCTCCCCCAAGTCCCGCACGGCGACGCTCCTGATCGGCATCTTCACCGGCTTCGTGGGCGGCCACCGGTTCTTCGCGGGCAAGCCCGGCACGGGCGTGCTGATGGCGTGCACACTCGGCGGGCTGGGCCTCTGGTGGGTCGCCGACCTCATCATGATCGGCACAGGCGAGTTCACCGACGCCAAGGGACGCCGCATCCTCAATTGGGCGCCCGACGAAGACCGGATGTCCCGCCTGGTCACCGACTCCCGGATTGGCGAGGAGATGGAGCAGCTCCGCGGCGAGGTGTACGACCTGCAGGAGCGCGTGGACTTCCTGGAGCGGACCCTCGCGCAGGTGCGGGAGCGGCCCGGGCTCGGACCCGGCAGCCGATCGTAGCGCGCGACGCGCGCCATTCGGAGAGCAACCAATGATCCAGGTTTCCTGTCGTCCGGCGCTGGCCCTCGTCGCGCTGGCCGTCGTCGGTGCGCACGCATCCGCCCAGGGCGCCCCTGGTCGTGACTATCCCGACCGGGTGGAGATCCGGCGGACCGCCTACGGTGTCCCCCACATCCTGGCCGACGACCTCGGGGCGCTCGGCTTCGGGATGGCGTGGGTGCAGCTCGAGGACTACGGGCTCCCGGTGGTCGTGGAGCTGACGCGCGCGCGCGGCACGCTCGCGGCCGTGTTCGGGCCCGATTCGCTGCCGTCCGATTTCTGGCGGCGGCCGTTCCACGCGCACGCCGTCGCCACGTTCCACGAGCTGCACGACGATACGCGAGCCATGCTCGAGGGATTCGCGGCAGGCGTCAACGCCTACGTCCGCCAGCACCGTGACAGCCTGCCGGACTGGGCCCCCGCCGATTTCACGGGACACGACGCGGCAGCGCTGTGGGTGGACGAAACGACGGAACTCAAGGTCCGGATCTTCCGCACGCGTCAGGCGGCGCGGCGGAAAGCCCTCGCGGACTCGCTCGGGGCCCTCGATCGCGGGTCGAACGCCTGGGCGTTCGCGCCGAGCCGCACGACGTCCGGGCGGGCCATCCTGCTGCGGAACCCACACCTCTCGTGGGATGCCGGCTACTACGAGGCCCACATCACGGTTCCCGGCGTGATCGACTTCTACGGGGACTTCCGGATTGGGCAGCTGCTCTACTTCAACGGCGGGTTCAACGCGCACCTCGGCTGGGCGACGACCAACAACGACGCGGACCTCGAGGAGATCTACGCGCTCGACGTGGATCCGGAGCGCCCGGACCACTACCTGTTCGACGGCGCCTCCGTGCCCCTCGAGCGCGTGCCGGTGACGGTCGCCTACCGCAACGGACCGGGGCTCTCGACCGAGACGCGCGAGACGTGGCGGACGCCGCTCGGCCCCGTGGTGGAGCGCGCCGACGGGAAGGTCTTCGTGGTACGCGGTGCCGCATGGAACGAATTCCGGCGGGTGGAGCAGTTCCTCCGGATGATGCAGGCCCGGAACCTCACCGAGTGGCTGCGCGCAGTGGAGATGCGCGCGCACGTCGAACAGAACCTCACGTACGCGGACCGGGACGGGAACATCGTCTACCTCTGGAACGCGACGATTCCCCGCCTGCCCACGGCGTCCGGCGGCGACACGGCGGCGATCCCCGCGAGCCGCTCGGAGCAGGTGTGGCACGACCTCGTGCCGCTCGCCGACATGCCCATGCTGAGGAACCCGAAGGGTGGTTACGTCCAGAACGCCAACGACCCGTTCCATTTCACCAACCTGAACGCGGTGTTCGATTCCACCCGCTTCCCGGCCAACTTTCCGCGCCCCGAGCTGGGCCTGCGGACGCAGCTCTCGCTGCGGCTCGTGCAGCGGCAGGCCAGGATGAGCCTCGAGGACGTGATCCGGCTGAAGCACGACTACACCGTGCTGCTGGCCGAGCGGGTGAAGGACGACCTGATCCGGGCGGTGCGGGCCACACAGCCTACCGGCGCCGTGGCCGACGCCGTCGGCGTGCTGGAGCGATGGGACAATACGACGGCGCCGGAGTCCCGCGGCGGCACGCTGTTCGAGGCCTGGTTCCGTCGCTACATGGCGGCGGACGAGACCAACCGCGGTTCGTACGACGTCCGCTGGGCGCGCGCCTTTGCCGTGCCGTGGTCCGCCGCCGAGCCCACGACCACGCCGCGCGGGATCGCCAACCCCGACCGCGCCGTCGCCGCGTTCGCGGCGGCCGTGGACGAAGTGACCCACGACTTCGGATCACCGGATGTCGCCTGGGGCGATGCCCATCGCGTCCGAGTGGGTGACGTGGACGTGCCGGTGGGCGGGTGTCCCGGCAACCTGGGCTGTTTCCGCGTCATCAACTACGGCGTGTCGGCGGACAGCCTCTGGGTGGCCAACCGCGGCGACGGCTGGGTGCTGGCCGTGGAATTCGGGAAGGACCGCCCGCGAGCCTACTCGATCCTGGCCTATGGCGAGAGCAACCGGCCGGATTCACCGCATCACGCCGACCAGGCGGCCATGTTCGCGCGGGGCGAGTTCAAGCGGGTGGCGTTCACCGAGGACGAGATCGCGCGGGACCTGATCCGGCGCTACCGGCCCGGGCGCGCGCCATGATGGTCGTGCGGCTCCTGCCGGTCCTGCTGAGCGCGGTCCTGCTCGCCGCGCACTTCTCGCGTCACGACATGCCGGCGCTGATTCCGGTCGCCCTGCTGTTCCCGGCGCTGCTCCTCGTGCGCCGACCGTGGGTGCCGCGCGTCGTTCAGGTGATCCTGGCGCTCGCCGCCCTGGAGTGGATCCGCACGGCAATGAGCCTGGGTCGCGCGCGGCTCGCGGCGGGCGAGCCGTGGGTGCGGATGGCGCTGATCCTGGGCGCCGTGGCACTTGTCACGGCGGCGTCGGCGCTGGTACTCCGGCTGCCCGCGGTCCGGGCCCGCTATCAGGGGCGCTGACCCCGGCGGTGGGGCCGGATTCCCAGGCCGGGAGGCAACGGACCGCCCTACACGGCTCTTCACGCAGCTTCATAACAAACTTCACACTCCGGCGGCTAGGCTCTCCCGCAGGGAGTGTGCGCCTGTCCGGGCGGAATGCCCCCGACTCGGACACGTCGGGATCAGGCTGCGCCCACGCCATGTTCCCGGAACCGGACGAGGAGCGTGCATGGCCAGGTATCGCATCGCGTGGCTGCCGGGAGACGGCGTCGGCATTGACGTGCTCGAGGCCGCGCAAATCGTGCTGGAGCGCGTCGGGCTCGACGCGGAGTACGTCCACGGCGACATCGGCTGGGAGTTCTGGTGCGCCGAGGGTGACGCCCTGCCGCAGCGCACGCTGGACCTGCTGGGGAGCGTGGACGCGGCGATGTTCGGCGCCATCACGTCCAAGCCGATGAAGACCGCCGCCGCCGAGCTGGCGCCCGCGCTGCGGGACAAGGGGCTCACCTACCGGTCCCCCATCGTCCGGATGCGGCAGCTGTTCGACCTCTACATCTGCCTCCGTCCGTGCAAGGCGTACCCGGGCAACGCGCTCAACTTCAAGGAAGGGATCGACCTCGTCGTGTTCCGCGAGAACACCGAGGACCTCTACTCCGGCGTCGAGTTCGCGCCGGTGCCCAAGGAGCTTGCCGAGGTCCTCGGCCGGCTGGCCAAGCCATTCAGCCCGTTCGCGAAGCTGTCCGGCGACCAGTACGCCGTCTCGTGCAAGATCAACACGCAACGCGGATCCGAGCGGATCATCCGGGCCGCGTTCGACTTTGCCCGGAAGTTCAAGCGCAGGAAGGTGACGGTGGTGCACAAGGCGAACGTGGTGCGCGCCACGGACGGCCTGTTCCTGGAGGCGGCGAAGGCGATCGCGAAAGACTATCCCGAGATCGCCATGGACGACGCCAACATCGACGCCATGACGATGTGGCTGCTCAAGAACCCGTTCAACTACGACGTGCTCGTGGCGCCCAACCTGTACGGCGACATCATCTCCGACCTGTGCGCCCAGATGGTGGGCGGCCTCGGCTTCGGCTGCTCGGGCAACATCGGCGAGAAGCTCGCGGTCTTCGAGCCGACGCACGGCTCGGCGCCCAAGTACGCGGGGCAGCACAAGGTGAACCCCATCGCCACGATTCTCGCGGTGAAGATGATGCTGGACTGGCTGGGCGAGACGGCCAGAGGGGTCGCGCTCGAGGCCGCGGTGGCGAAGGTGATCCGGGACGGCAAGGTCAAGACGTACGACATGGGCGGGAGCAGCACGACGCTCGAAATGGGCGAGGCCGTTGCGGCG
>DAINBS010000217.1:0-5885 GCA_036732805.1 Gemmatimonadales bacterium
ATCCCGCCGCTTCTTCATCCCGCCGCTTCTTCATCCCGCCGCTTCTTCATCCCGCCGCTTCTTCATCCCGCTGCTTCTTCATCCCGCCGCCCCTACTGCACGCATCTCCCCTTCGGATCCGGCTTCGGCTGGTCCACCACCACCCGATGGTCGAGGTTCGCCACCGTCCTGGCGAGGTCGGCCACGAACGACGCCACCCGCGCCATCTTCGGGTAGTCGATGTACTCGGGCTCGTCGGTCACCTGGTGGTAGTCCACGTGTGACCCCGTGCTGAAGAACGCCACCGGGATCCCGAACCGCGCGTACATGTAGTGGTCGCTGCGGCAGTAGTACTGCTGCGGGTGGCCCGGCGCGTCGAACTGGTAGTCGAACGTGAACCCGTGGTTGCCGTTCGTGTTCACGGATTCCACGAGATCGCCCAGTTCCGTGGAGAGGCGTCGCGACCCGATCACCTGCATGTAGCCGGGCCCGCCGTTCTTGATGTCCGCCGCCGTGCCGCGTCCCACCATGTCCAGGTTGATCTGCGCCACGAGGGAATCCCGCGGCACGGTGGGGTTCTCGGTGAAGTAGCTCGAACCGAACAGCCCCTTCTCCTCCGCCACGTGCCAGACGAACAGCAGTGAGCGCTTGGGCCGCTGGGACGTGCGGGCGAACGACTCCGCCACTTCCAGCAGGCTCATGGAGCCCGAGCCATCGTCGTCGGCGCCGTTGTGGATCCTGTCCATGCGCGGCGGGCGCACGGCCCGAAGGCTGTCGAGGATGGCGCGGATGCGGGTCCATTCCTCGGCCGTCGCCGCCCGGCGCGGGCTCTCGGCCCCGTCGGGCCGCACCACCCGGTTGAACGCCCGCACCGAGTCGTGGTCCAGCGCCTGCTCGGCCGGGGCCACGTGATCGTTGTGCGCGCCGAGCACCACGTACTGGCCGGCGAGCAGGCGATCGCTGCCCCGGACCACGCCCACCACGTTCCGCATGGGGTACGCGAGCGGGGTCACGCTGAAGCGGATCGCGCCGGCGAGCGTCGCGCCTTCCTTGCCGATGGTGGCACCGCCCAGCGGCGTTCCGAGCAGACGTCCCGCGGCCTGAAGCGTCACGAGGAGTCCCACCGGGCCGGACGGAGCCTCCGTGCCCTCGCCCACCTGCGGCCGCGTGAGGAAGTTCCGCTGCTCCGCCGGGATGAAGTCCAGGAACGCGAACGCGAGGGCCACCGCCTTCGGGTACTTGGTGGGCATCTGGCCCAGGATCGCCTGCACGTTGACGGGCGACGTCGGGGCGCCGAAGACGACGAGTCGTCCGGCTGCCTGATCGGGGCTCACCGCGTTGGCGTCGCCCAGGGGTCCGCCGTAGATCACGGGGACGCCGTCCAGCTCCGCGTGCATCCCGTAGGGGAACTCCCCGCCGAAGTTGGGTAGCGCCAGGTAGTCGGTCCCGTGAACCAGCGCCTCGCCGTTCGCCACGGCCGTCACCGTCGTGTCGAAGGTCCGGGTCGTGTACGGCAGGGTCTGGAAGTACGTTCCGTTCTCCCCCGCCGGCTCGACGCCCATGCGCCGCAGCTCGGCCGCGATGTAGTCGGTCGCCGTGACACCGCCCGGGCTGCCCGCTTCGCGGCCACCCATCGAGTCGTCGGCGAAGGCGTAGAGCCGCTGCCTCAGGTCGGCGGCGGTGATCGCGGGGTCCGACCGGTAGACGCTGGCGCTCACGGGGGCCGCGGGATCGGGGGTGGGAGCGGCGGCCTGGGGGCCGGGCGCGCAGGCCGCGCCGGCCAGGGCCACCGCCAGCGAAAGACGGGATCGTCCGTTCACGTCATGCTCTGCGTAGGGGGTGGAAAGCGGAACCGCGGCGCGGGAAGGCGCCGCGGCCGATGTGGAGAGCCACCGGTCGGAATTGAACCGACGACCGCTCGATTACGAATCGAGAGCTCTACCGCTGAGCTACGGTGGCGGATGCCCTGGCCCGGATTCGAACCGGGACGCCTTGCGGCACTGCCCCCTCAAGACAGCGTGTCTACCAGTTTCACCACCAGGGCGGGTGGTTTTCCGAGGACGGAATGCTAGTCCGGGCGGGGGCGGGAAGCAACCCGGGGCGTCGGCCGTTTGCCGTTGGCCGTTGGCCGTCCGAAGGCATGTTCGTCACGCGGCGGATGCCGCCCGGGTCGGGAGTGGCGGCGAACGGCTAACGGCTAACGGAAGTACGGATTCTCCCCCGACGCGTGGTCCGTCACGTCCCGAATGCCCCGGAGCCCGGGAATCAGCCGCCTGAGCTGCGATTCGATGCCCTGCCGCAGCGTCACGTTGGCCATGCCGCACCCCTGGCAGCCCCCCATCATCCGCACCACCACCACGCCGTCCTGCACGTCGATCAATTCGACCTTGCCGCCGTGCTGCGCGACTGCGGGGTTGATGTCCCGCGCAAACACGCGGTCCACGATGTCGAGGATCTGGTCGTCCGGGAGCGTCGCCCCGGATGCTTCGTCCCCCGGCAGCTCGAGGCCCAGAACATCCGCGATCGCGGAACTCACCCGGGCTTCGATCGCCTCCCACGGGGCGTCCCCGTGCCGGAGCACGAGCACGGAGTTGCCCTCGAGGATCACCTCCTGGACGCCGGGGACCGCGAGGATGGCCTGTGCGAGGGGCTGATCGCCGGCCTCGTCCAGGGTCGCGTACCGATGCCGGCCCGGGCCGGCCAGCGGCTCGTCGCCCTCGATCACGAACCGGCGGATCCGGTCGGAGTCGGATGCGGTGTAGGTGCGGAGGTCAGTCATGGTGGCAAGATAACAGGCGGACAGGCGGACAGGCGGTCAGGCGGACAGGCGGGCAGTAGCGTCGAGGAGCTACTAACCGCCTAAGAAAGCTCCGCACAAGTCTCGCGGTGGGATGCTGCGGCCGCTGAAGTGAGCCAGTAGGGCTGGATGGTGGGCCGGGAACCGCCTCACTTACGCGGCCTCCGCACCCCACCGTTTCGACTTGTGCAGAGGTTCCCTGACCGCCTGACCACCTACTGACCGCCTAACCGCCTGACCGCCTGACCGCCTACTTCACCCCCACCGCCGGCAGATCCAGCGCCGCGACCGCCGCATTGAACGCCGGAATCCGCTCTCTCAACGCGGCATCCATCCGGTCGAGCTGGGTCTGGAGCTCCGCCGACAGCTCGTCGAACACCGCCTGGGCCTGGTCCGTAGGCCGGTTGTCGCCCTGGGAGACCACGCCCGCGAGGGCCGCGATCTTGTTGTTGAGCCGGATCGGGTAGTTGAGCGGGTCCTGGCTGCTGCGGTTCTTCGTCTGGTAGATGGCCTCCTCCACGGACGTCAGCTCGTCGGTGAGGGCCTTGGAGAGGGCGCGAACCGAGTCGGCCGCTGTCTTCGGGACCGCGTCGCCCGCGGCGCGCAAGCGCGCGAGCGCCCCCTCCACGTCGCGCTTCACGGCACGGATCTTCGTCACCGCGTCGTTGGCGGCGGTGACGCGGTCGCGGATCCGGATCAGGAACCGGAACTGCGCGTCCAGATCCGCCTGCGTGGCGGAACTCGGGGGGTCCTTCACCACTTCGGCCGGCACGGTGGCCGACCAGTCGCCGACCGTGAGCCGGACCTGGTAGGTGCCCGGCGCCGCGCGCGGGCCTTGCGTGCCGCCCGCCCAGAAGATCATCCCCTCGAACCGGCTCGCATCCGGGTAACGCAGGTTCCAGACGAAGCGGTTCATGCCGGCCTGCACATCGAGACGATTCTCCCGCTCGCTCGCGCCGGCCGCGAACGTGCGGATCACCGTGCCGTTGGCTTCGAGCACCTCGAGCTTCGCGTCCGCCGGCTTCTCCTCGAGAAAGAAGTGCACCACGACCCCGCTGGGTGGGTTCTGGCCCACGCCGGCCGCGTCGCCGCCGAACCCGCCGCCGCCCACCCGGTACGTGGGACGAGGCGGAAACAGGTGCCGGTCACCGCGCACCGCGCCGGCCGCGATGGCGCGGAGCGGGGTCACGTCGTCCAGGATCCAGAATGACCGGCCGTGCGTCGCCGCCACCAGGTCGCCCTCCTTCACGAGCAGGTCGTGGATCGGGACGATGGGGAGGTTCAGTTGCAGCGACTGCCACCGCGCGCCGTCGTCGAACGACACGTACAGGCCGTACTCGCCGCCCGCGTACAGCAGGCTGGGCTGCTCCGGATCCTGCCGGATCGTGCGCGTGAAGTGCCCCGCGGGAATCCCCGTCACGATCTTGCGCCACGTGCGGCCGTAGTCCGTGGTCTTGTAGAGATACGGTGCGAAGTCGTCCAGCTTGTAGCGGGTCGCCGCGACGTAGGCCGTGCCCGCATCGTGGGCCGAGGCATCAATGATCGAGATGAGCGCCCACTCCGGGAGGTCGCGGGGCGTCACGTTGGTCCACGTGGCCCCGCCGTCCCGGGTCACGTGCACGAGCCCGTCGTCCGAGCCGGCCCACAGCACCTGTGTGTCGCGCGGCGACGGCGCCAGGGCAAACACCGTCCCGTAGTACTCGACCGACGTGTTGTCCTTGGTGATCGGGCCGCCCGAGGGTCCCAGCTTCGTCTTGTCGTTGCGCGTGAGGTCGGGACTGATCGTGGTCCACGACTGCCCTTCGTTGGTGGAGCGGTGCACGTACTGCGACGAGACCAGCAGCCCGTTGGGCTCGAGCGGCGGGATCACGATCGGGTAGGTCCACTGGAAGCGGTACCGGATGTCGCCCGCGCCCCACCCCATCGGGTTGTCCGGCCACACCGCAACGCTGCGCTCGGCGCCGGTGCGCCGGTCGTGCCGGTCGAGCTGGCCGCCGTAGCAGCCCGCGAACGAGACGTCCGGCTCGTCCGGCTTGGGGGTCACGAACCCGCTCTCGCAGCCCCCCACCACGTAGTAGTCGCTCGTCTCGATACCGCCCCCGGACGTGCGGCTCGGCACGCAGATCGTGCTGTTGTCCTGCTGGCCGCTGCACACGTAGTACGGGAAGTGGTTGGTCGCCGACGCGTGGTACAGCTGGGCGGTAGGCTGGTTGTCCTGCGCGGTCCACGTGACGCCGCCGTTGTACGACACGTTGGCGCCGCCGTCGTTGCTGTTGATCATCCGCTGCGCGTCGTTCGGCGCAATCCAGAGATCGTGGTTGTCGCCGTGCGGGACGCGGATGGTCGCGTACGTGCGGCCGCCGTCCACCGACTTGTAGAACCCCGTGTTGAGCACGTAGACCGTCTCGGGGTCTTTCGGATCCGCGTGGATGTAGGTGTAGTACCACGCGCGCTGCCGCAGGCGGCGATCCTCGTTGAGCCTGGTCCACGTCTTCCCCGCGTCGTCGGAGCGGAACACGCCGCCGTGCTCGTGCTCCACGATGGCCCATACGCGATCCGGATTGGCGGGCGACACCGCGAGGCCGGCCTTGCCAACGACGCCGCTGTCCGGCAGCCCCGCGTTGCGGGTGATCTCGATCCACGTGTCGCCGCCGTCGGTGGTCTTGAACAGGCCGCTCCCCGACCCGCCACTCTCGAAGGTCCAGGGGTAGCGGCGCGCCTGCCACAGCGCCGCGTACAGGACGCGCGGGTTGGATGGGTCCATCTCGAGGTCGATGGCGCCGGTGTTGGCGTCGCGGAACAGCACGCGCTGCCACGTCTTGCCGCCGTCGGTGGTGCGGAACACGCCGCGCTGGTCGCTGGGTCCGAAGATGTGGCCGAGCACCGCGGCCCAGGCAAGGTCGGGATTCGTGGGATGGACCACGATCTCCGCGATCTGCCCCGCGTCGGCGAGCCCCGCCGCGGCCCAGGTCCTTCCCGCGTCGGTGGAGCGGTACATGCCGTTTCCGGGCGACACGTTGCCGCGGGGCGGCGACTCGCCGGTGCCCACGTACACCACGTTGGGATCGGACGGCGCTACCGCGATGGCGCCGATCGAGCCCGCCATGCG
>DAINBS010000218.1:0-5884 GCA_036732805.1 Gemmatimonadales bacterium
AGGCCTTCGACTCCCGACTCCCGTCGTGATCGCTCTCCCGACTCCCGACATGGCTCTGCGGCCCACCACGCGCCCGACGTGCGCCACGGGCCCGCCGCCTGGCCGATGGGACCGCCGGTGAGACCGTGCCGATCGGTGGTGAGGCGCACGGGACGCCCATCTTCCACCCGCACGCGAACCGGCACCGGCAGGCGGAAGCGGCGGAGGGACAGAGGGAGGAAGGGTGCAGAGTGCAGAGTGCCGGGTGCAGAGTGCGAGTGCAGAGTGCGCAGCCCTGCGCCAGCGTCCGCGCCAGCGACACGGACAGCGTCACCCGGTGCATCGCACTCGGCACTCGCACGCGGCACTTGGCGCTCGGCACCCGCACTCCGCACCCCGCACTCCGCACCTTGCACTCTCTCCACTCTCTCCCCCGCCCGAAACGCCTCCATCCGGAACGCCCCCGGCTTCCAGGTATCCGCCAGCAGGGGCGAGCCCACATGGCTCTCGCCGACGAGCGCCGTGAGCCGGGCGACGAGCGTGGCCACCTGCTCGGGCGCGGGCTGCGCGCGCTCGAACAGCGTCCACTGCAGCACGCGGCCCGGGGTGGGCTCCACCCGCACCTGCACGCGATCGATGGGCGCGCCCGGCGGATGCGACTCGAGATCCAGCAGCACCAGCGTCCGGAGCGTCTTCGGATCCCGCATCGGCGCCGGCAGCGGCAGCTGACGCAGGTGGACCGTTCGGGTGGTGAGGTGCAGCGCCGTGCGAATGGACACCGCCCCGCGATCGGCGCGCTCGAGCGTCGCGGCCAGCGGCTCGAACACCCGCGCCAGCACGAACGACAGCGGCTCGAAGCCTTCCACCGGCCACTCGAGCTCCAGCGTTTCCTCGAACACCGGCTCGGCCACCCAGGGCACCAGCGGCTCGTCGTCCTCGCCCGACGCCAGGTGCTGCCACGACACGCCCATCTCCCCCAACCGCGCGTGCACCGCTGCACGGGGCAACGCCGCCAGCGCCCCCACCGTGCGGATGCCCCACCGCTCGAGGGCGGCCGCGCACTGCGCGATGGCCACCAGCGGACGTGCCATCGCGCGAGACGCGCCTGCAGACGACGAAGAGGAGACGGAGGCGCGTGGCCGCCGTGTGTGCTGCGCCTGGTGCGTATCGCGCGGGTGACGCCAGCCGATGGAAGGCGAGAGCGCCGCCGCGGTCTCCCCGCCTGTACTCCCGCTGCGCGCGCTTTCCAGACTCCCGCCCCTACGGCTGGGCTCAGGGTCGCCCTGAGCGTGTCGAAGGGCGACTCCCGACTCCACACTCCCGACTCCCGACTCCACACTCCCGACTCGATCGGCCCGCGCCCGCGCCACCTCGACCAGCACCTCGAGCGGCAGTGCCGCCACCGCCGCGGGCTCGTCCGCGGGCGCCAGCACGGTGAGCCCCGCACGCCCGCAGGCCAGCAGCAGGGCCCGCGACGCCGTGGATGCCATGGCGATGGACCGGCAGTCGGGCCGCTGGGCCTGCAGGGCCGCGCCCAGCTCGGAGGGGCTGCCAAACAGTGCCGACAATCCGCCCACGTCGAGCAGGACGAACGGGCCCATCACCTGGAAGCGCGGCGTGAACGCCTGCGCCACGTCGACGAGCGCGTCGAGAGTCACCGCCGGGGACGCCTGGAGGACGGCGAACATACAAGTGAGAAGTGAGAAGCGAGAAGTGAGAAGTCAGCAGCCGGCCAGGAACGGCAGCTCGCCCACGAACCCACGCGGCGACGTGGCCCGCAGCTCCGTGGCCAACCCGCCCAGCCGACGCGACCGGTCGTGCGTGCCCTTCCAGCGTGCGCGCGATCGATCGTGCCGGGAGTCGGGAACCGGGAGTCGGGAGTCGGCAGAACGCTGTCGGGAGTGCGAAATCTCCCGGGTGCCGGCCGCGATTGCCTGTGCGACTCCCGACTCCCGACTCCCGGCTCCCGTCGTGATCTCTCCTCCCCTCGCGATCGACCCACCTGTCGCAAGCGCTCTTCCGACTCCCGACTCCCGACTCCCGACTCCCGTCGTGATCGAAAGCCCTCCCGCACTCCGTGCCAGCGGCGCCGCGGCCAGCAGCAGCACCGTGATGTCGCTGCCTTCGATGACCCGCTGGATGCGCAGCCACGTGGACCGCGGGATACGAGCCAGCCCCTGTGCGGGCGCGTCGATGAGATCGAGCACGACCAGGGTGCACACGCCCGACTGGACGATGAGGTTCAGCGCCTTGATGGCGCGGTCCACCGTGCGCTCGAGCAGGGTGCCGGGCCCCGACACGCCGCGCACGCCGGGCACCCACGCCGGATCGACCGCGCTGGCCGTCTTCGACAGCGCCTGCCCGCGCACCCAGAGCAGCTGCGACAGCTCGATGCCGGCGCCGGCGCCCCATTCGGGATCGAAGCGATCGAAGGTGTCGACCAGCGCCACCCATTCGCCCCGCGCCGTGGCGGCCGCCAGTGCCGCCCACGCCAGGCTGGTACGCCCGGACGAGGTGGGCCCCACGATCTCGGACACCTGCCCCCGCGGCAGCCCACCGGCCAGCACCTGGGTGACCTCCGCCGATGCCAACGGGGCGGCCGAGGGCGGCGTGACCGGCGCCACTGAAGTGAGCGTGCGATCGAGCCGGCGGGTCCGCAGCAGCTCGTGAACCGATTGGAGCTCGGAATGAAGGGCGGCCATAGTGTTTCGCTCTTTGTTCGCTTGACGAGCCCCATCTTAGCGAATGAAAGGCGAATGTCAAGTCCCAACCGATGCACACGACCGTGGGCTAAGATCGCAGGCGTTGTACGCCCATCTCGTCACGGCCGCCCGCCGCACCGCGGCGGCCCTCACCTACCGCGACTTCCGCCTCCTCTGGTTCGGCGCCCTCACCTCCAGCATCGGGACCTGGATGCAGCGCGTGGCCCAGGCCTGGCTCATCGTCACGCTCACCGGCACGCAGTCGGCCTTCTATCTCGGGCTCGACAGCTTCATGAGCGAGGTGCCCATCCTGCTGCTCACGCTGGTGGCCGGCGTCGTGGCCGATCGGCGCGACCGGCGCCACATGATGCTCATGTCGCAGCTGGTGCAGATGACCGTCGCCTTCATCCTCGCGGGCCTCGTGTTCTTCGAGGCCATCCAGATCTGGCACATCCTCACGCTGTCGTGTATCAGCGGCTGCGCCCAGGCCTTCGGCGGCCCCGCCTACCAGACCCTGGTGCCCACGCTCGTCGGCAAGGAGCACCTGCCCAACGCCATCGCGCTCAACTCCATCCAGTTCAACCTCGCGCGCATCATCGGCCCCATCGTCGCGGGCGTCGCACTGGCAACCTTCGGCATGGTGATGTGCTTCGGGATCAACGGCATCTCGTTCCTTTTCGTCATCGCCGCCATCCTGGCGCTGCGCAACGTGCAGGTGCCGCCGGCCTCCACGGTGTCGCTGGTCGATCAGATGAAGGACGGGCTCCGCCACGTGCGCGACTCGCCCAACCTGAGGGCCCTGACCATGATGGGGTTCATCGCCGCGTTCCTGGGCCTGCCGCTCCTCACCTTCCTGCCCATCATCGCCAAGGACGTCTTCCAGCAGGACGTCGGGCTCTACACGCGCATGATGACGATGTCGGGGATTGGCGCGGTGTGCGGGGCGCTGGTGGTGGCGTGGCTGGGCAAGCACCGACACATGGGCCGCCTCCTGCTGGGGCTGCTGAGCGCGTTCGGGATGGCGATGACGGCATTTGCCCTCTCGCGCGAGGTGTGGCTGAGCACGTTCATCCTGTTCTTCACCGGCGCGCTGCTGGTGATGTGCTTCTCGCTCACCACATCGCTGGTGCAGCTGCTGGCGCCGCCGGAACTGCGCGGGCGCATCGTCAGCATCTACATGACGGCGTTTCGCGGCGGATCGCCACTGGGCGGGCTGGCCAGCGGATGGCTGATCACGCAGGTGGGCTCCGCGCCCGCGATGCTGGCGGTGAACGGCGTGGCGCTGGCGCTCCTGGCCGCATACTTCCTGTTCCGCGGACACGGGATCAAGGAGGTGTAGATCGTGTCGGGAGTCGGAAGTCGGGAGTCGGGAGTCGGGCTTGCCCGCCGACTTGTCCGCCGAAGCCCATAGGGCGCAGGTGGAAGCCTCGGCGGATGCGGGACTCGAGAGTCGGGAGGGCCAGCACGACGGGAACCGGGAGCGCGTTTTTCAGAGGGATCCGTCTGCGGCCGGTAATTTTCGCCGCGGCAATCTGGGCTACCTGCGTTAAGCTGCACCACCTCGCCCCCCGTTGAAACGGAAGTTCCTGGAGGGACCATGCGTGTTCGAGTGAGCCCCCTGCTCGTCGTCCTGCTGGCCCTGACGCTCGGTGGTCAGGCGCCTCTTACTCAGACTGGCATTGCGATTCCGACCGAGGTGGCGGCGCAGGTGGCCGCGGACGGTTCGGCCCTCGTCATCGTCGGCGTGCGAACGGCGTTCGTGCCGGAGGGCCTCCTGGCGGGGCCCGCGGACGTGGCGGCCCAGCGCGATGCCATGCACGCGGCGGTCGATGGCGTGATGGGCCGGGCGGCGGCCGCCGGCGCCATTGTCGGCCAGCGGTTCGAGACGATTCCGTTCTTCACGGCGCGGGTGAGCCCGGGCGCGCTGGCGGCGCTGGCGGCATCCGGTGAGGTCACATCCATCGAGCTCGACACCCTCGACAGGCCCTTGCTCGCGCAGAGCGTGCCGCTCATCAACGCGCCGGCAGCGTGGGCCGGGGGCCATACCGGCGCCGGCTGGAATGTGGCGATTCTCGACACGGGTGTGGAGAAGACGCACAGCTTCCTGACCGGGAAGGTGGTGGCCGAGGCGTGCTACTCGAACGCGGGCGGAGGAGGTACTTCGCTTGGCGGATCGACCGTCTGTCCAGGCGGCGTCAACAGCTCGAACGACGTCGGCAGCGGCGTGCCGTGCAGCTCGTCGATCGACGGCTGTCAGCACGGCACCCACGTCGCGGGTATCGCCGCGGGAACCAACGGACCCGGTGGGATTCACGGCGTCGGTCGCGGAGCCAACCTGATCGCAATGCAGGTGTTCACGCGGGTGGACAACCCGAGCCTCTGTGGAACCGCTGATCCCTGTCCCTTGTCGTTCACGTCCGACCAGGTCCTCGCTCTCGAGCGCGTGCTGGCGCTCGCCGGCCCGAACAACGTCAACCGCATCGCGTCCGCGAACATGAGCCTGGGCGGCGGCGGCCCTTTCGCGAGCAACTGCGATGCGGCGCAGGCGTCGCGCAAGGCCGCGATCGACAATCTCCTCAGCATCGGCATTGCGACCGTCATTGCCTCCGGCAACACCGGGTTCACCACCGGCGTCGGCGCACCGGCCTGCATTTCGACCGCTATCAGCGTCGGGTCGTCCAGCAAGACCGTCAACGTCATGTCACCGTTCACGAACCGCAGCCCCGGCATGGTCGACCTGTTGGCGCCCGGCGGCGATAACACATTTGCGGGCCAGATCAATTCATCGACACCTGGGAACACGTTCACACCGTTGCAGGGAACCTCCATGGCCACGCCGCACGTCGCTGGAGCGTGGGCCATCCTCAAGCAAGCCCTCCCCGTCGCCACGGTCGCGCAGGTGCTGACCGCGCTCCAGAACACCGGGCAGGTGATCAACGACGCACCGTCCGGCGGATCGTACCCTCGCATCAACGTCAACGCCGCCCGCCTGGCGCTGCTCACTCCGGGCGGCGTGCCGGGACCGCCGGGCACACCGACCATCAGCGGGGCCGGGAACTCGGTGAACATCAACTGGGCCGCGCCGACCACCGGCGGCGCACCCACCAGCTACACGGTGCTCGCACGCCTGGCGCCGGGCGGCGCCGTGGTGGCGTCGCTGCCGGTCGGCAACGTCCTCGGCACGTCGGTCGCGGCGCCCAACG
>DAINBS010000219.1:0-5876 GCA_036732805.1 Gemmatimonadales bacterium
GTTTGCCTCGACGACGGGCACCGACGCGGACTGGGTGGTGAAGCTGATCGACGTGTACCCGGACACCGTTCCCGGCGGAGGCGCGCTGGGCGGCTACCAGCTCATGGTGGCGGGGGAGATCCTGCGGGGCCGCTATCGTCGGAGCTTCGAGCGCGCCGAGCCCATCGTCGCCAACGAGGTCCTCGAGTACACGGTGCGAATCCCGCCCCAGGCGTACCGGTTCCGGCGCGGGCACCGGATCATGGTGCAGGTGCAGAGCACGTGGTTCCCGCTGTACGACCGGAACCCGCAGACCTGGGTGCCCAACATCTTCGAGGCGCGCGCCGAGGCCTACCGGGCGCAGACCCACCGGATCTGGCGCACGGCGCAGTCCCCGTCGCACGTGGTGCTGCCCATCGTGCCCGAGTGATCCGGGCATGACGGGCTAGGGCCGCGCGGCCTCCACGGCGGCAAGGACGTCGGCCGGAGCGGCGGGCATGCGGAGGGTCCCGGTGGCCCCGAGTCGTTGGACGATGATAAGAGGATCCACCATGCCATAGGTGGGGCGGCGGGAGAGGGCCACGATCCGCGCGTCCGGGAACTGCCGGCGCAGCTGGCGCGCGAATTCGGCGGCATCGAGGCGGCCGGACGCGAGCACGTCGAGGATCACCACGTCGGCCGGCACCGCGTCATAGGCTGCCAGCCCCACGGCCGCGTCCGCCGCCTCGACGACGTCGTGTCCCGCACCCATGAGCACCCCGCGCACGGCGTCCCGCACGGCATCCTTCTGGCCAACCAGCAGGATGCGGGCAGCCCGGGTGTTGGCCACCACGGCGGCCTTGCCGCAACTACGGCAGCGAACCAGGCGGACGACCTCGGCGCCCCGTCGCCGCGGAACGCCAAGGCTGAAGTTCCCTTCGCAGTCCGGGCACGTTGCGGGGCCGACCGTCTGGCAGCGCTCGCGGAGTGCCGCGACCTGCGCCGGGGTGAACGGCGTGGGGGAATCCCTTCGGCGGGGACCGTGCCGACGGGACTCGACGGTTCGGCGCTCGTCAGCAAGCCGGCGTCCGCCGTGGCGTCGCTCCCGCCCCGCGCGACGGTCACGCGGAACCGAATGAGCGATGTGCCGGCGTTCCCGACGCCGCCGGTCCTCAGCAGTCCGACGGAGACTCGGCGCTCGCCGGTCGTACAGCCGGCGCCGCTCGACCCTCCGCCGTTGCCCGGGCGGCCTGGCACCCAGGTCGTCCACTCGGTCTCCCGTGGGCCGTCGCGGAATCATCATGTCTGCGGCGCAAGCTAGTGCAGGCGTTCCATTGGCGCTGCGGCGGCCCATGCCTCAGACCCCTTGGGTGACCGCGCGATCTGCTGAGCCGCCAAGCGCCGTTCGGACGCCTTCCTCATAAGGGGCAGGTCACCGCTGGCCGGGGTGGGGATCTTGACAGAAGCACGAACGTTCGTACTTATTTGAGCCATGACCAAAGGCGACACTACCAGGGCTTCGATCCTCGACGAGGCTGCTAACCTCGCCAGCATCAACGGCTTGAATGGGCTCACGATCGGGAGCCTGGCCGCGCACACCGGAATGTCCAAGAGCGGACTGTTCCGTCACTTCGGCTCCAAGGAAGAGCTGCAAGTCGCCACGCTGAAAGCCGGAGTGGACCGCTTCACCGAGACGGTCGTTCGCCCGGCGCTCAAGGCGCCGCGAGGCGTGGCGCGCGTGCGCGCGCTCTTCGATCACTGGCTCGAGTGGGGGACGACGCAAGGATTCGCCGGCGGCTGCCTCTTCATTCCGGCGTCGTTCGAACTCGATGATCAGCCGGGCGCCGCGCGCGACTATCTCGCCTCAACCCAGCGCGAGTGGCTGGCCCTGCTCGCGACGACGGTCCGGTGGGCTGCCGAAGCGGGAGACTTCCGCACCGATCTCGACGCCGACCAGTTCGCGTACGAGTTCAATGCCATCCTGCTCGCGTTCAATCAGACGCATCGGCTCCTCCGGGATCCGAGGGCCGCGGAGCGGGCGCGGCTGCAGTTCGAACGTCTCATCCAGGACGCGGTCCATGCTCCCATCCCTGCGTAGGGCGGCCTTCCGGGCGTACGGCACGTTGTTCCCCGATCACGCCGAGCGCTGGTTCGAGCGGGTCCTGCTCACTCCACGCCCGGTCCCCGCGCTCGACCTGCCGCAGCCTCGCATCCCGCACGCCGCGCACCGGATCCCGTACGGCAGCGGCTGGCTGACGACCACCGAGTGGGGCTCGGGGCCGGCGGTCCTGCTCATTCATGGTTGGGGCGGACGCGCGGCGTCCTTCGACGCCTTCATCGAGCCGCTCGTCGCCAGCGGCTATCGTGCGGTGACCCTGGACCTGCCGGCGCATGGCACCTCCAGCGGTCTCCGCACCAACGTCATCGAATGCGCGGGTGCCGCGCTCCAGGTTGGCCGCGCGTCAGGCAGGCTCGCCGGCATCGTGACCCATTCGTTCGGTGGGCCCGTGGCGGCCCTGGCGTGGCGTCACGGGCTGCGCGCCGACCGCGTGGTGATGCTCGCCCCCCCGCGCTCCATCTGGGCGGTGTCGCTCCCCGTGGGCGATTGGCTGGGGCTGCCCCGCAAGGTCTCCGAGGGAATGCTGGACCGGTTCGCCCGGCGGATGGGCGTCACGTGGGACGAACTGCGGGCAGACCGCCTGGCCGCGGCGATCCCGGCACCGCTGCGCGTCGTACACGATGAGGACGACCGGATCGTACCATGGAGTCATGGCGCGGCGGTGGCGGGTGCCGCGCCGCTCGGGACGCTGCGCACGACGTCAGGCCTCGGACACCGCGACCTGCTCGTGGATCCCTCGGTGATCGCCGATGTCGTGGGCTTCGTGACACCTGGCGACGTGGGCGATTGGCGGGCAGCGTAGGAGGCGGGGGTCATCGGCAGGGATCGAGACGGGCTGGACGAACGGGAGGGGCGACGCATGCGTCGCCCCTCCTCCGTCTCACCCCGCCGCCTCCCCCCTTACAGCTGCCAGTCGCGGAGCATGCGCTCCGTTTCCTCGGAGTGTCCGCTTTCGTCGCGCACCATGTCCTCGAGCTGCACCATCAGGCCCTTGTCACCGAGTGCCTCGGCGTCCAGGGCACGCTGGGTGTAGTCCTTGGTGGCACGCTGCTCGGCCGCCAGCACGGCCTCGAGCATCTCGCGGTTGGACGCCGCCGCCGGGACCTCACGCGGCTGCGTGACGGGCTCGCCGCCGAGCGCCACGACCTTGTTCGCCAGGAACTGGGCGTGCAGCTGCTCGTCGGCCACTTCGGTCAGGAAGAACTGCGATAGCTGCGGCCGGTAGGGCCCGGTGACCTTGGCCGCATAGGTCAGGTACTGGATGATGGCGCCGAACTCGCCGGCGAGATCCTGGTTCAGACGCTTGATCAGTTGCTTCTTCGTCATCGGTCGTTCCCCCCCACGTTGTCCCATCCCGTGCTGCCCACGACCGCAAGCTAGCGAATGGTGCCGCCCGGCCCCCGCTGCGTCAGTCGTCCAGGGGCTCCCGCGTCCAGTACACGTAGTCCGTGACCGCGGGCTCGGCACCTACCGACCGTACCAGCTGCGCAATCTGCCCCCGGTGATACCACGAGTGCCCGAACAGCTGGGCCAGGATATCCTCGACGCGGTTGCGGAAGCGCGGTCCCTCGAGGCTCGCGTACTCGAACTCGCGGTCGAGGTCGGCATCGGTGAGTCCGGCGATGATCACCGACCACTCGCGCTCCACCTCCGCCAGCTCGCGTTCGGCCTCCCCCAGGGCGACGTCTCGCGGGAACACGTCGACTGGCGGGCGCATGGTCCAGCCGAGCCGGAACAGCCACAGCCGCCGGGCGGCCGCGACATGCGCGAGCAGATCCACGGCCTTCTGCCACCCCGCCTCACGGCCGTGCTCGGCTTGCGATGCAAGCAGCGATGCGACGGTCTTTCCGTGACTGTCCACCTCGTACTCATACCAGAGGCGATACTGCTCGGCGCGACTGTTCGGCATGGGTTCCCCGAAGGCTGAGCGGCGTCCATGAGCGGCGTGGGAGGCACGGCCGCCCTCCGTTCTTACACAGTCTTGAAGCCACCGCGCAATCCCTGACGCCGCCCGGACCCCGCGTGCCCCGGTTCTGCCTGCGAGGCTCCCTCTGGGCCGCCCTCCACGACGTCGGCCCACCGCCCCACCTGAGGGAAGGGCACGGTTGCGGGTACGGGCCGGGGCGGATACGCTTGGCCCCCCACGCACCGGCGCCGCAGCACGCACGCAGAGGAGGACCGATGGACTGGGTCGGGATCACCACGACGGCTCTCACGACGTTCCAGAAGGGCGTGAACGACTGGATCGTCGCCTCGCGCGTCCAGGGTGGCTGGGTTCAGGGGCCCAACGCGGCGCTCACCCCGGGCTCGCTCATGGGCGTCGCCGACCTCGAGATACGTGTGCTGAACGGGATGACGATGGGCGGGGTGCCGCCCGCCGTCGCGAAGGCCCTGGCGCAGGAGCTGTGCGGGGCGTGGATGGAGTGGGCCAACGGCTTCGCCATGAACCTCCCCGGCGCCTATCCGAAGCTCGGCGCCGTCCCCGGGCCGTCAGCTCCGCCCACGCCCGCGGTGCAGCCCGGCTACCCCTTGAGCCGCGGTTCGTCGGCGGGGGAGCTGCGGCTGCAGAAGTCCACGCTGTCCATGCGGCTCAGCGCCGCGCTCAGGCCGTACGCCGGCGCCGCCGCGGTCGACGGGGCGGTACAGGCCATGGCCGAGTGGGTCGACGCGAGCTTCCGCGAGTGGAAGATGAGCGCCCAGGTCGTCGGGCTGATGGGCAAGGGACCCGTGCCCACGTTCGCGCCGCCCTACGTCCCGGTGGGACCGGTCGTCATGGGTGACAACATCGGCACGCCGGGAGGAGCCGCCGCCATCGCGGGGCCCCGGTTCGGGAAGGCCGTGCGCTAGGGGGGGCGACGCGATGCGCGTGCTCCTCGTCAACCCGCCGAGCCCCGAGCGCCTGGGGTCCCCGCTCCTCGGCCTGCAATACGTCGCCGCCGCGCTGCTCGAAAGCGGAGCCGAGGTACGGGTCGTGGACGCCGCGGCCCGCGGCGACGCCCCGGACGCGCACGCCGTCATCCGCGAGGCGGAGTCGTTCCGCCCGCAAATCGTCGGCATGAGCCTGTTCACCCGCTGGGTCCGGCATGCCTACCGCCTCGCGGACGAGCTGGCGGCCCGCGGCGAGTGGACGCTCGTGGCCGGCGGCGCCCATGCGACGGTGCGCCCCGAGGAGACGCTGCGGCGCGGCTTTGACGTCGCGCTGTGCGGCGAGGCCGAGCGCGGCATCGTGCGCCTGATCGCGGCGCTCGAGGGCCGGGGGAGACTGGACGACGTCCCGGGGGTCGTGTTCCGGCGTCCGGACGGGCAGATCGCGCACGGCCCGCCCGCGGAGCGGATCGACGACCTCGACGCACTGGCACCTCCGTACCGCGCCCAGGACCTGTTCGACCCAGCGTGGTACGGCGCGCGGGGCGCACCGGTGACGCCCGGCGGCATCCTGACGAGCCGCGGCTGCCCGGCGCGCTGCACCTTCTGCGCCAACTACGTGACCGGCCGCGCGTTCCGCGACCGGGCGGCGCACGAGGTCGTGCGCGAGATCCGGGCCTGGAACCGCGGCTGGGGCGTCTCGTTCTTCCCCTTCTGGGACGACGCGTTTACCGTGAAGCCCGCGCGCCTGCTCGAGCTGTGCGCGGCGTTCGAGCGGGGCTTCGACTTCCCCTTCGGGTTCCCCGTACACTTCACCTTTGGTGGATCTCACCCTTGATCGTCATGCCCCCAGGTGGATGCGCACGGTTCCCGTCGCGCCCTCGCCTGAGACCGGCGAAGAGGGGCGGACCGCCGTAGGGCACTAGCTCAACTG
>DAINBS010000220.1:0-5854 GCA_036732805.1 Gemmatimonadales bacterium
CGCTGCGCCATTGTGACAACGAGTGAAAGCTATGCGTCGGGCCGCGCGCAGGCACCGCAGACTGCCCCCGGGCCCCGCTCCGCGGCGCGGAGCGGGGGACCGGAGGGAGGAGAATCCTACTGCACCGCAGGCGCCGTCAGTCGGACGAGGCCAGGTCCCGCACTGCGTCCGCCAGCAGCTTCACCTTGCCGCCGCCGCTCAGCTTTGATGCGAGCGCGGTGAGCGCCTGTTGCCGGGCGGAGCCCGACGCGCGCTCGGCGTCGGCCAGCTCGCGCCGGACCGCGGCAATGCGGTCGGCCGGCAATTCGCCCGACCGCTCCATCTGGTCCACGTAGGCGCGGGCCAGCGCGAAACTGGCGGGCCAGGTGAACCCAGGCTGGTCCTGCGCGTTCAGGTAGTCGAGTCGGACGGACTTGGCCGCCTCGATCTCGTTCTGCGAGAGCAGGGCGCTGGGCTGGAGCTCGAAGATGTCGAGCCCGCGCGCGATTTCCGAGCTCACGAGGAGGCCGTTGTACCAGTACACCGACCAGCTCCCACCCATCTGCATCTCGAGCGCGTCCACGGGGCCGCGATCGTGGAAGGCGATCTCCACGGGGTGCGCGGGATCGGTCCAGTCGAACACGGAGATGCCGCCCTGGTACCATCCCTGGACCATGACGTCGCGGCCGGGAATGGGGATCAGCGACCCGTTGTGCGCGACGCAGTTCTCCTGGGGCGTCTGCGGCGCGGGCAGCTTGTAGTAGCCCTGGAACCGCATCTTCCGGTTCTCGATGGTGAAGATCGCGTCGGCGCCCCACTCACGGGGATCGTCGGCGCGGCACTTGGGCGCGCCCCCGCCGCCCCACTCGTCGCTGAACAGGACCTTGGTGCCGTCGTGGTTGAGCGTCGCCGAGTGCCAGTAGGAGAAGTTTGAATCGCTCACGGCGTCGATGCGCCGGGGATTCACCGGGTCGCTGATGTCGAGCAGGAGGCCGTACCCCTCGCAGGCCCCGCCGGCCAGCCCGATGGCCGGATACACCGTGATGTCGTGGCATTGGGTGGGGCCGGGGCGCGGGCCTGTGGGCCGCACGGGGGTGTCCCTCGCCGCCGCCTCCTGGGCCAGGCGGTCGCGCAGCGCGGCGCTGTCGGCCGGGGTTGGCGTCCCGCTCCCGCCCCGGCGGGCCACCAGCGTGTCGAGCAGCTCCGCCGCGTACCGGTCCGGCAGGATGAAGTGCTCATCGCCGAAGCGCATGATGAACGCATGCCGTGCCTTGGCCGCCTCGAGCTCGGCCAGGTCCGCCGCGCCCGCGCCGTGCCGCGGCGGCGCCACGAGGCCCGCGAAGATCCTGGGGGAACTCACGATCGCCGCCTGCTCGGGATGGGCGAGCGGTACCCGGATCACCTCGATGCGGAACAGCGCCGACGTCGAGTCTTCGTCCGGCATGGCGCTGGAGCAGCCGGGAAGCTCATCGGCGGGACGCACCGGCGCGGAGCCGGACACGTAGATGTAGACGTTCTCGCGGTCGTCGGGGTCCGCCAGCACCGTGTGCGTGTGCGATCCACGGCAGGTCTGCACGTTTGCGAGGTACCGGGGATTCCGGATGTCGGTGATGTCGAAGATGCGGATGCCGCGCAGGCGGTCGTGGCTCACCGCTTCACGCACGCCCTGCGTGCCGCAGTCCAACCGTCCCTCGAGCCCCTCACCCGAGACGAACAGGAGGTTGTTGTAGACCGACACGTCGCTCTGCGACGCCGGGCACACGTACTGCTTCGCCAGCGTGGGGTGGTTGGGGTTGGCGATGTCCCACACCTGGATGCCGTTGAAGTTGCCCTGGATGGCGTAGTGGCCCGAGAAGGCGAGGTCGGAGTTCATTGCCCCCACGAAGGCCGCGGGCGGCGGCGTCGCGGACACGAGGCGCAGGTTCCACGCCGCCTCGCCGGCGTCCAGCAGCCCTGCCTTGAGGCCGACCCTGGGGTCGGGACGACGTGCCGCGCTCGCCATCGAGCGGCTGGGTGCGGGCGCCGCGGCGCCCGCCGTGGCGCTCTGCGATGCGCACCCCACGAGACCGGACAGCCCGGTAGCGAGGGAGAGCAGCAGGAGGCGGCCCACAGGCCGTGCGGCCCGGGCGGTCACAAGCGTGGAAGCCATGCGAGTTCCTCGGAGGCTGGGGTGGGAGGGCTGGTCAGGGGGTCGCTCCGGCGGCGAGCGCCTCCAGCATGCGTTCCATCCGGGCGATCTCCGTGGTCTGATCCACCTGGATGTCGGACGCGATCTTGAACGACAGCAGGTCCTGCCCGGCGCCGTCGGTGGCGAAGAGATCCTGCACCATGGTGACGGCGCCCTGATGGTGCTGGATCATGAACCGGAGGAACAGCCGGTCGAACTCGGGCCCGCGCGCCTCGTCCAGCTCGCGGATCTGGTCCGGCGTGAGCATGCCGGGCATGTGCATCACGTGCGCCGACCCGCTCACGGTCATCGTGGTGCCGGAGATATGGACTTCGGGAACGGGCTGGCCCCGGTCGCGCAGCCATCGCCGCATGATGGCGATTTCGTCGTTCTGGGCGTTGATGATGCGGGCGCAGAGGGTCCGGATCTGGGGGCTCGCGCCGTGGGTGGGCGCCAGGGCGGCCATGACCAGCGCCTGGGCGTGGTGGCCGATCATCCCGGTCATGAAGTGGACGTCGGCCGGCGAGAACCGCATGCGGGCGCTGTCGAGCCGGGCCCGGTAGAGCGCTTCGATGTCCGCGTTGCGGGCCGGCGGCGGCGCGGACTCCGGCCCCGTTCCCGCGGCGCGGCCGCAGGCGGCGGCGCCGAGGACGCACAGGACGATGGCCCCGCGGAGCGGGACGGGAGCGAGGGTCATGGGTTGTGTGGGCCGCCGGCGGCTGGGCCGGGCGGAAGGCCGAATCTAAGGTACCGCGGCGGATTTCTGTAGTTCCGAGGCCCCAACCGGTACGGCCGGCGATCCGGGCGGCGGAGTCACTCGGGAGCGGCGTCCTGGTACCGCTCCGGCGCGTAGCGCGCGGCCAGCAGCCCGGTGGCCTGCTCGACGTCGATCTCCTGAATCAGAACTCCCTCTTCGCCGTACGGCAGGTACGCCTGACACTCGCCCGACGGCGCGATGAGGCTGGTCGCCGATTCCTGGTAGCGCATCGCGTAGTTGACGCTCGCGAAGTAGATCGTGTTCTCGATGCTCCGCATCATCATGGCCTTCTCGTAGTACGGCCCATCCGCGGCGCCCCACCGCGTCGGCCGGACACCCGAGCGGTCGCTCCCTGTGTGCTGCGGGTGGAACACGATCTTCGCGCCCCGCACGGCCGCCCATCGGACCGTCTCCGGGTAGCGCCAGCCTTCGTGGCAGATCGCGATGCCGAACTTGACCCCGTCGATCTCGAAGATGCGCCGCGCGTCTCCGGGCACGTAGAACGGGTCTTCGGATGGAGCCACCTGGTTCTTGGTCTGATACCCTTGGACCCGGCCCTTGGCGTCGATGACGTACGCCGCGATCTGGCGGCCCGCGTCGGTAACCCGCTCCAGGCCGATGATCGCGGCCACGGCGTGGGTGCGCGCCCATCCTGCGACGGCCTCGATGGCGCGCTCCTGGTGCGCGCGGTCGAAGGGCGGCACCTCGAAGTCCTGGCCCCGCAGCCCCGGGAGGTAGGCCTCGGGGAAACACACGATTTCCGCGCCCCGTGCCGCCGCGTCCGCCAGAAGGCGCTCAACCTTCTCCAGACCCTCGTCGAGGGTCGCGGCAATGCCGGGCGACGCCAGGCCGATGATCATGGACGGCAGCTGGGCGGAACGGGCTGGAGGCAACCGGCCGGGCAAGTGACGAACGCGCTCAATCTGGCGTCCCCTGTCGGAAGCGCTCGGCGGTGATCGCGAACACCACGCTCTCGCGGCCGGCGGCGTCGATCCGCGAGCCCGCGCGCACGCCGCCGATCCGCTCGACCGCGCGCTGCGAGCGGAGGTTGCGCGGCCCCACCAGGAACACCACGCGGTCCACGAACTGGAAGGCATGCTGCAGCATGAGCCGCTTCATCTCGCCGTTGTACCTGCCACCCCAGTGCGACCGCGCCAGGAACGTCCAGCCGATCTCGATCTCGCTCGCATCCGGGTTGTGGTCGAAGTAGCGCGACGAGCCGATGATCCGTCCGTCCGCCCGGTCGATCGCGACCAGGGCCCCGCCGGACTCGAGCGCTTCCCGGAAGAACGCCCGGAACACCGCCTCCTCGTGCCGGTCGTTCGCCGGGTGCTGCTCCCAGATGAGCGGGTCGGAGGCGACCGCGAACAGCGCTTCGAAGTCGTCGGGCCGGAGGGGCCGGAGCCGGATCAACTCGCCCTCGAGGACAGGCTGAAGGTCAAAGTGCGCCGCGGTGACCGCGGGAGGCCGGGCGAGCAGGTGCCGGGTGGTGGCGTAGAGCGCGCGAATGCGCTCGCGCGAGGTGTGCTCCTGGCCGGGCGGCGGCTCGTGCGACGACGGAAAGCCCGCGATGAAGATCTCCTCCTTGCGCTCGGTGCCGTCCGGCGCCAGCACGATCACGTAGACGCCCGTCCGCTGCTCGCTGAACACGTCCAGCACCGCGGCGGTTTCCGCCACGAACCCGTGCCGCACGCCGGCCGGCACGAACACGATCGTGCCCGGCTCGCAGGCGCGCTGCTCCGCCCCCACGGTGAAGAGCACGCGCCCCTCGCGCACCTCGAACGACTCGTCGCCCCGATGGGTGTGGAGGCCCACGAAGGCGCCCGGCTTCAGGTGTTCCCGCGTCCGGAAGATGGTGGCGGCCCCATCGGCCGGGCCGATGAGCGGGGCATGCGTGCGGTCGTGCGGGTCGATGAACACCATGGGTCGCGCGGTCAGCCGCGATCCGGCCCGGGCGCGCCGTGGTCCACCTCGTACGTCAGCATCATGATGCCCGAGGTGGAGTACAGGCGGTGCTCCGCGAGGCGAAGGCCTGCCCGGCTCGCGGGGGCGGGCAGGAACGGGAGCCCGGCGCCCAGGAGGATCGGCACGAGCCCGACTTCCAGCAGGTCCACGTGACCGCGCGCGAGCAGGCTGCGGAACAGGTCGCCGCCGCCGAACAGCCAGATCTCCTTGCCGGGCGCCCGTCGAAGCTCCGCGATGACCTCGTCCATCCGGTCCGACACGACGGTCACGTCGGGATGGTCCTGCGGGCGCAGCGTGCGGGAGAAGACGTAGTTGTTCATCTTCGGCAGTCCGTAGCCGCCCGTCTTCACGGCCGCCTCGTAGGACCGGCGTCCCATGAGGACCGTGTCGAAGCGCCCCATGAACGCGTCCCAATCGATCCCGGGCTCGTCCGGAATCCAGTCGTACTCACCCTGCGGGCCCGCGATGAACCCGTCCAGGCTCATCGCGACGCTGTAGCGGATGCGGCGCGTCATGGGAGAGCCGCGGCCTCGCCTACGGACCCGAGAAGCCGATCGGCACGCCGCCGGGGGCGCGGACGATCGCGACGGTGACGCCCTCCATCACGCGGGTGGGCGGCATCATCTCCTCCGCTCCCTCGCGCAGGGCCTTCTCGAACGCCGCCGCCGCGTCCGCGACGTGCACGTAGGGCAGGCTGCCCGGCACTTCGGGCGGACTGCAGGGGCGGACGCCGCCGCCGCCTTTATCGGAGTACGCGAACAGGTGGACCTCGCCGCCCGGCACCGGCAGGCTCATCGTGAACGTCCAGCCGAGCACCTTCTGGCACCACGCCTTCGTGGCGGCCGGATCGTTGCTCGCGAGGTCGGTGTGCGTGATCCAGCCGTAGAGGCCGCGTGTGGGCACGTGCCTGGGCTTCGATGACCGCGGCGTGGACTTCCGCGCCGCCTTCTTGACGGGTCGTCCCGACGGCTTGGGCATGGGCATCA
>DAINBS010000221.1:0-5837 GCA_036732805.1 Gemmatimonadales bacterium
GATGGACCCCACGACGAGGACGAGCGTCTGGAGGGCCTCGGTGTAGGCCACCGCACGCATCCCCCCCAGGACGGTGTAGAGCCCCGTCATCACCACCACCAGCACCGAGCCCAGCCAGAAGCTGTTGAGCGAGACGCTGCCCAGGTCGAGGTGCATCTCGGGGAGCAGGACGCTGAACACCACGCCGCCCGCGAAGATGCCCACGGCGAGCTTGGTGAGCACGTACGCCACGAGCGAGATGATGGACAGCACCGACCGCGACGCGGGCGAGAACCGCCGCTCCAGGAACTCCGGCATCGTGTACACGAGCGACCGCGCGTAGAACGGCACCATCACCCAGCCGAGCACGAGCAGGCACCAGGCGTGCAGCTCGTAGTGGGCGAACGCGACGCCGCTCGTGGCGCCGGCACCCGCGAGCCCCACGAGGTGCTCGGAGCCGATGTTGGACGCGAAGATCGAGGCCCCGACGATGAGCCATCCGAGGTTACGGCCGGCCAGGAAGTAGTCGTCGGTCGTGTCGCGGCGCCGCTTCAACGCCCAGGACGTGAGCAGCGCCAGAGAGCCGAAGTAGCCAGCCACGATCAGCCAGTCGAGAGGGGTCATGCGCGTCGGGTGGCGTTGGGGTGAAAAACCATGGGCTACGGCTGCCCGTAGTAGGCGTCCGAGCCGTGCTTCCGCAGGTAGTGCCGGTCGATCAGGTAGTCGGCGGGGCGGGGGGCGTCCGGCGCGAGCCCCACGCGCGCCAGCTCCACCTGCGCCAGGTACTCGAGCACGCGGGCGTACTCGACCGCGGCCATGGCGTCGGCGCCCCACGTGAACGGACCGTGGTTCGCCACCAGCACGCCGGGGACGTCGCCCGGGTTCGGGCCCGGGGCGCGGAACGTCTCCACGATCACGAGCCCCGTGTTCCGCTCGTACGCGCCGGCCACCTCCTCCTGCGTGAGCGGGCGGGTGACCGGCACGTCGCCGTGGAAATAGTCGGCGTGCGTCGTGCCCATGCAGACCAGCGGCCGCCGCGCCTGGGCGAACGCCGTCGCGTACGCCGAGTGGGTGTGCGCGATGCCACCGCACGCGAACGCCCGGTACATCTCCAGGTGCGTGGGCGTATCGGACGACGGCCGGAGCTTGCCGTCGAGCACCTCGCCGGTCTCGAGCGACACCGGCACGAGCATCTCGCGCGTCATCCGGTCGTACGGGACCCCGCTGGGCTTGATCAGGAACAGTCCTGCCTGCCGGTCCACGCCGGACACGTTGCCGAACGTCTCCCGGACCAGGCCGGACTCCACCAGGGCGCGGTTCGCCTCGAAGACGGCCGCCCGCAGATCGCGCCGAACACGGGTCATGCGGCCGCCCCGGCGCACCGCTCCCGCAGCGCGAGCAGGCGTTTCATGATCGAAGGCAGGCCGGCCGTGGTGGCCGTTACCCCTCCGAACGTGTCGTGCAGTTCGAGATACATGCGGTACAGCTCGTCGCACACCGCGACGGCGCGGGGCTCGGGCTTGAAGGTGCGGCTGCCCAGCGACGTCATCCGCTCCTGGGCCTCGTGGAACGTGGCGTGCCCGCCGGCCGACGCGCCCGCGGCAACGGCGGCCGAGATGGCGGCGCCCAATGCCGGAGCCTGGGGCGAGCCCGCCGTGTGCATGGGCATACCGATCACGTCGGCGTAGATCTGCATGAACAGGTCGTTCTTCTCGGCGATGCCGCCGCAGCACACGACTCGCTCGATCGGGACGCCGTATTCCCGCAGACGTTCGACGATGGCCCGGGCGCCGAATGCCGTGGCCTCGATCAGCGTCCGGTAGATCTCGGCGCTGGTGGTGTGGAGCGTCTGACCGAGCAGGAGACCCGTGAGGCGCGGGTCCACGAGGATCGTGCGGTTGCCGTTGTTCCAGTCCAGGGCCAGCAGGCCGGACTGCCCCGGCCGGAGCCGCGCCGCCTCGGCCGACATCTCGGTGTGAAGGGCGTCGCTGCCCCCGATCACGACCTCGGTCCACCACCGGAGGATGTCCCCCACCGCCGACTGGCCCGCCTCGAGTCCGTAGAACCCGGGCAGGACGGAGCCGGGCACGATGCCGCAGATGCCCGGGATGTCCGCCAACCGGTCCTGTTCCGCGGCGACGGCGATGTCGCAGGTCGAGGTCCCGATGATCTTGACCAGCGTGCCGGCCATGATCCCCGCGCCCACCGCCCCGTAGTGCGCGTCGAACGCGCCCATGGCGATCGGAATCCCGGCGCGCAATCCGAGCGTGCTGGCCCACGTCGCGGCGAGGGTCCCGGCCGGGCGGTCGGCGGCATGGGCGTGGGCGTACAGGCGGCCGCGCAGGTCGGCAAGACCGGGATCGAGTCGCGCCAGGAACGACGGCGACGGAAGGCCGCCCCAGGCTTCGCCGTACATGGCCTTGTGGCCGGCGGCGCACACGCCGCGCACGATCGTTTCGGGTCGGGAGACGCCCGCCAGCACGGACGGAATGAAATCCGCGAGCTCGACCCAGCTCGCAGCGGCCGCGAAGACGTCGGGCGCCACCTTGCGACAGTGCCAGATCTTGGACCAGAACCACTCCGACGAGTAGGTCCCTCCGATGGGGGCGAGGTACTCGGGCGCGGCCTCGCGGGCGGCGGCCGTGATGGCTGCCGCCTCCGCGGCGCCGGTGTGGTCCTTCCAGAGCCACGCGTGGGCTGCGAGGTTGTCCCGCCACTCATGGGTCATGGCGAGCGGCACGTTGTGCTCGTCCACCGGCAGCGGCGTCGAGCCGGTCGTATCCACCCCGATGCCGATCACGCGGTCGCGGGCGAATCCTGCTTCATCCTCGGCCACGGAGAGTGCACCCAGCACGGCGGTGGCGAGCCCCTCCAGATAGTCGGCCGGATTCTGGCGGGCGAGGTGCGGGTCGCGCGGGTCGAGCAGGACGCCGTCGTCGCCCGACGGGTAGGCGCGCACCGCGCTGCCCAGGGTGACGCCGTCCGCGCAGCGCACCACCACGGCGCGGACCGAGTTGGTGCCGAAATCGATCCCGACGGTGCAGGGGGCCGTCACGACCCGGTCAGCCAATGAGCAACGGGCTCACGAGGTCCAGCACGTCCGGCCCGGTGCCGGCGGCCCGCGCGCGCTCCAGGTCCTTGCGCCGGTCGTAGATCCGCACCGCCTTGAGCGCGAGGTTGGCGAAGTTCACCATGCTGCGTTCCATGGAGCGGGTGGGGTCGTCGCGGTAGGTGAACTGGTCCTGGCTGTAGTAGCCGCGGTAGTCGCGCACGAACGTGGTATACAGGTACTCGACGGATTCCGGGATCGAGATGGTCCCGAACATCAGGTCCTGGTCGTTCCGTCCCTGGCGCGCGTCGTTGATGTCGAACTTGTGCACCGGCACGCCGGCGAACGCCGCGAGGTCGCACGCCGTGGAGGCCGTGGTGCCCTCCATCTTCTGGTGGCCGTAGTCGATGGTAAGCCCGCAGTTGACGCCCCCGCCCGCCGTCTGGTTCACCCGCTGGGCCACGAGGATGGCCGACGCGGCCGTGGGCACGATCATGTACAGCTCGCGCGGCTCGTAGGGCTTGGGCTCGATGGCGAGCTTGATGCCCGCCGCCACGCACTCCCGGTTCGCGGTCACGAGCGCCTCGGTGAACCACTCGAGCGACTGGAGGTAGTCGATCTGGAAGTGGTAGTCGGCGCCGTCGGAGCCCGGCCAGACACTGAGAATGGGGATCTTCATCGCCTTGCAGATCTCGATGGCCTTGCGGATCTCCTCGAGTGCCGCCTTCCGCAGGGCGGGATCGGGGTTGCAGGGACCACCCAGGCGGAAGCGCGGGTTGGTCCACGTGTTGATGTTGCACGCGGTGACCGTGAGGCCCAGCTCGGGTAGGAACCCGTCCCGCGCGCGCTCGAGCGCCTTCCAGTCGAGGTCGCCGTTCAACGTCTTCTCGAACACGTGCTGGTGGATCTCGATGGCGTCGATGCCCGCCGCGAGGGTCCGGCGGCACTGCCCATGGAAGTCATTGGCGAAGGCGGGGTCGTCGGAGTGGTAGCCCGGTGGGGCAAAGCGGTCGCAGAAGTCGCCCGCCGACCAGTGGCCGACGCTCATCCGGATGTCCATCGTGCGGAGGAACTCGATGGCCTGGGAGCGATCGAGATAGCCGGCCTTCGTGCGGGCGTACGCGAGTTGATCCTGCGTGAAGCGCGTCATGGCGGGGGTTCCCATAGTGGACTTCAGGCGGCAATATGACTCGGCGGGCGGGAGATGGCTACCGGAGCGACGGGAACGACGGGAACGACGGGAACGACGGGAGCGACGGGAACGACGGGAGCGACGGGAGCAACGGGATGTCCGGGATGAACGGGATGGCCTGGCGGGTAATCCCTGCCGCGCTCCTGGCCTGCGTCGTCATGCCGGTTACGGCGGCCCAGGCACAACGGGACGCGCCGGCGGACACGACGCCCACCCTGGGGCTCGCGCAGGGACTTTTGTCGTTCGAAACCCCCGACTTCACGCTCGCGCTGGTGCGGGCCTCGCAAACGGCGGCGCTGCTCGCGGCGCGCGGTGCCGACGGGTTCGACTTCACGCCGCACGACTGGCTCGAGCGCCGCTCCGCAGACGGCTACTTCCACCTCGGCGACCTGACCCTGCGCGTCCGCCGCGCCGGAACGGACGCGTGGATGTCGGCCAGCACCGCGGATGCGCGGCGCCCGGTGACGTCCCTGCGGGCTGAGCCGCCGACCCTCGCGGCGGCGGATCTCGCAGCCACGCTGCCCGCTGACTTTCCGCTTCGCGTTCTCCGGTTCTGGGACGTGGTGGACGGCCGGCTCGGCCTCCGGTTCGAGATCTCGAACCATACCGACGCTCCCGTGGAGATCGGGGCGCTGGGCTTTCCGATGGTGTTCAACAACATCCTGACGGACCGCTCGCTGGACGAGGCGCACGCCGTGAGCTCGTTCGCGGATCCGTACGTGGGGCTCGACGCGGGATACGTCCAGGTCACCCGGCTGAATGGCCACGGCCCCACGCTCGTCGTGGTGCCGCAGCGGGGGACCGCCTTCGAGGCCTGGAACCCGCTGCTCGCGGACCGGACGCCGCGCGGCATCACGTTCGAGGGGTTCTACGAGTGGCTCGCGCTGAGCCGGGCGTACGCCGACTCGGCGTGGGCGTCCGCGGAACCGTGGAACCCGCCCACCTCGGTGACACTGGCGCCCGGAGAGGCGCGGTCGTTCGGGCTGCGGTTCCTGGTGGCCAATGGCGTGCGTGACATCGAGCCCACGCTGCTCGCCGCGCAGCGCCCGGTGGCGGTGGGCGTGCCGGGCTACGTGCTGCCGCTCGATCTCGACGCCCGGCTGTTCGTCTCGTCGAGCAGCCCCATCCGCGGCGTGGACGTGGAACCCGCCGGCGCGCTATCGGTCGCGCCCGGTGACACGACACCCAACGGATGGCGGTCGTTCACCTTGCGCGGGCAGCGCTGGGGCCGCGCGCGGCTCACGATTCGCTACACGGACGGCACCCGCCAGAGCATCCACTACAAGGTCATCAAGCCCGCCGCTCAGGTCGCGGCCGACCTCGGCCGGTTCCTCACCACGGAGCAGTGGTTCGACGACCCCACTGATCCGTTCGGCCGCAGCCCGTCCGTCATCAGTTACGACTGGGCCGTGCGGCGGGTGGTGACGGAGGACAACCGCGCGTGGATCGCCGGCCTGGGCGACGAAGGCGGATCGGGCTCGTGGCTCGCGGCGGTGATGAAGCAGCTCGTCCGCGCCGATCCGGATGAGCTGGCCAAGCTCCAGCGGTTCGTGGACGGCGTGCTCTGGGGCGGCCTGCAATACGCGGAGGGCGACCTCGCCTTTGGCGTGCGGAAGA
>DAINBS010000222.1:0-363 GCA_036732805.1 Gemmatimonadales bacterium
AAACGCCCATCGTGGCCAAGGGCTATCGATCCGCGGGGCTCGTGCTGGAATGGGCGCGTACGGATGCCGGCGCCGTCATGCGGGCGACCGTGGAGTTCGACGGCGTGCTCGAGCTGCGCGGCTACTTCCCGTGGGACTGGTCCGGCACCTGGCGGGCGGCACCCGATCGCCTCGATGCCACGACGGCCGATGGCCAGCTCAGCTGCGCGATCACCTCTGACCGCCCGGGGGACGCCGGCATCGACTCGGCCAGTCAAGCCACGATCCGCTTTCCTGTCCGCCCCGGCGACGCGATCCACCTGACCACGACGGTCCAGCCGGTTCACCCCGTCCATCCCGCTCATCCCGCTCATCCCGTCCTTC
>DAINBS010000222.1:373-1763 GCA_036732805.1 Gemmatimonadales bacterium
GAGGATGGCGTGGCCTCTCCGACTCCATCACCAACAACATCCATTGGATGGTCTGTCTCCAGCCGGAGATCGGGAGGCGGTACGCGCCGGCGGGGCGGCGCTGGGTCTTCCCCGCCCCGGGCGGGCGCCGCGAGCACTGGACCATCTTCTGCTGGGACGCATTCCTCAACGCGCTCGAGCTGGGGCTCGAGAGCGAAGCGCTCGCCCGCGAGACCCTCGAAGCCGTACTCGCGACACAGTTCGAGAACGGCTGCATCCCGAACTGGCGCGGGCGGTTCTGGGGCCCGCGTGATCGTTCCCAGCCGCCCATCGGCTCGTTCTGCGTGCTGAAGCACTACCTGCGCTTTGGCGACCGTGCGCTGCTGGAGCGCGCATTTCCCGTGCTCGAGGCATGGACCGCCTGGTGGACCGCCGACAAGGGAGGCAAGCCGCGGCGCGACGGCAACGCGAACGGGTTGTGCGAGTGGGGGTCGGACGCCGACCTCGTGGGCGACACGCCGGCCCCGTGGGAGCGCGGCGTGAGCGGTCTCCAGCGCGCCAAGTGGGAGTCCGGACAGGACGACCTCCCCAGCTGGGACGACGCGGGCTGGAGCGAGGCCACGGGCACCATGATGCTCGATGCCGTGGACCTCAACAGCTATCGCGTGCTCGACCACGAGTGCGTGGGGATCATTGCCTGGGAGCTGGGGCTCGCCGACCGCGGCGCGTTTCACGTCAGGCAGGCGCAGACGATCCGCGACGCCATGAACACGCACCTGTGGGACGAGGCCACCGGCGTGTATCGCGACCGGCATTGGGACGGCCGCGTCTCGCCCCGGCTCGCGGCGTCCACCTTCCTGCCGTTGCTCGCGGGCGTGCCGTCACCGGCGCAGGCCGCACGGATGGTATCGGTGCTCACCGACCCCGCGAAGTTCTGGGGTGAGCACGTGATCCCCACGATCAGCCGGGACGACCCGGCATTCGCCGACCAGCAGTACTGGCGGGGCACCATCTGGCCGCCGATGAACTACCTCATCTACCAGGGACTGCGGCGGTACCGGTTCGACGCGGAGGCGGCGGAGCTGGCGCGCCGCAGTGTCGCGCTCTTCCTGGGCGACTGGCACGAGCACCGCCTGTGCCGCGAGAACTTCGATTCCCGCACGGGCGCGGGCGGCGGTCACCGCTATCAGAGCTGGGGACCGCTGTTCGCGCTGATCGGCGTCGAGGAGTTCCTGGACGTGAGTCCGTGGGACGGGCTCCGCATCGGGAGCGCGTCGGTGTCCGCGCAAACGACGCTGCGGCGGCTCCGCGCGTGCGGGCACGAGTGGACCATCACGCTGGCACCCACTGGGCTGCGGGTCGAGATGGACGGAGCGGTGGCGTTCGAGAGCGCTCGACCCGTCGTCCTGCG
>DAINBS010000222.1:1773-5836 GCA_036732805.1 Gemmatimonadales bacterium
CGGTGGTGTTGCGGAACGCCCAGGTGGTGGAGGGCAAGCTCGAGGCGAACGTCCGAAGCTGAGCGGTGGCCTTCGTGGAAGTCCCGCACTGAAGTGCGGGACTTCTCCCGACCTCACCCCCCGTTCCCCCTCTCCACGTATGTGGAGAGGGGGCCAGGGGGTGAGGCTGAACGGCGTGGAGAGGGGGACAGGGGGTGAGGCTCAGAACCCGACACCCACCAGGATCAGAAAGGACCGCGTCTTGTAGCTCTCCGGGTCGGTCACCGTGCCCAGGTCGAGGTCGGTGAGGCCGTACAGGTAGCGTCCCTCCACCGTGATCGCGCGCCGCGTGCCGAGCCGGACGCCCGCCCCAACCGCGGCGGAGTAGCTGGTCTTCGACCGATCGGTGTCGGGACACGGGTTGTCACCGGCGCGGCACCGCAGCTCGAACGAGAACTGCGGCCCGGCGTAGGCGAACGGTGCGATCCCGGCTATGGGAAGCATGGCCCGCAGGTAGACCGGGACGTCGATGTAGTCGAGCCTGCGTGAATCAGCGTCCGTCGCGTCACCCACGCCCCGTTGGGCGTACAGCCCCTCGGCGCCAAAGCCGAGCAGACCCGGCGAGCTGCTCAGGCCGAGCCCGAGGGCGAAGCCGGTGCGTGTGTCCAGGCTCCCGGGGAGGAGCCCGCGGTTGGACACGTCGCCGAACGAGATACCACCCTTGATGCCAATGCCCTGCGCGTGTGCCGTGGCGGCGCACAGGATCAGCGCGGCCGCGGTAAGCGTGAACGAGCGTTGCATGGTGACATCCTCCCTTTCTTGGAGGACGCGGCTGGTCCGCGTCCTTCCCGGCCCTACCCCGCCGCAGCAATCAGGTTCAAGAGTTCCCCCTCTCCACGTATGTGGAGAGGGGGCCAGGGGGTGAGGGGAGGTGTCCCGAACTCCGAAGCACGCATAGATTTACCAGATGGCCTCTGACACTCTGCCGGACCCCTCGTCCGCCACGGGCGAGATCGACTGGAACGCCCTCCTCGCCCCCTACCGCAAGCCGGTGGCGTGGCGGGCCTGGTTCCAGGTCCTGAACACCGCCATCCCGTTCTTCGCCATGTGGGCGGTGACGTACCTGAGCCTCCAGGTGAGCTACTGGCTCACGCTGCTGATGGCCGTGCCGACGGCCATGTTCCTCGTGCGGCTGTTCATGTTCCAGCACGATTGCGGCCACGGCGCGTTCACGCCGTCGCAGAAGCTCAACAACGTCATCGGGGCGGTGATCGGGGTGCTCACACTGGTGCCCTACGACTACTGGCGGAAGACGCACGCCATCCACCACGCGTCGTCGGGCAACCTCGACATCCGGAGCTTTGGCGACATCGACACGCTCACGGTGAAGGAGTACCTGAGCCGATCGCCGGCCAAGCAGCGGTCCTACCGCCTCTATCGCCACCCCATCGTGATGCTCGTCGTCGGGCCCATCTGGCAGTTCGTGATCAAGCACCGCTGGCCCACGGACGCGCCGCGTGAGTGGACGCGCGAGTGGCAGAGCGTGCACTGGACGAACGCCGTGCTGATCGGGATCGTCGCCATCATGTGGCTCACGATCGGGATCAAGGCGTTCCTGCTCGTGCAGCTCCCCATCACGCTGATCGCGGGTTCCCTGGGCGTGTACCTGTTCTACGTCCAGCACCAGTACGAAGACACGTACTGGCGCTACCGGGAAGCTTGGAACTATTACCACGCGGGCCTCGAGGGCGCGTCGCACCTGGTGATGCCGAAGTGGTTCCAGTGGTTCACGGCCAACATCGGCCTGCATCACATCCACCATGTGTCGAGTCGCGTGCCGAACTACAGCCTGCAGCGCTGCTACGACGAGAACCCCGAGTTCCACGACGTGACGCGGCTCACCCTGCCACAGAGCGCGCGGACCCTGCGGCTCACGCTGTGGGACGAGGACGAGAAGAAGCTGGTCGGGTTCCGCGACCTGCCGCGCATCCGCGCGCGGCTCGCCCAGCCCGTGCAGCCCACCAAGCCGGAGGCGGTGCCGAAGAGCTGGCGCTGAGAGGGCGGTAGAAGACGGTAGGGGACGGTAGAGGGGTTGCCGCCGGGGGATGTCCGTGCGGCAACCCCTCTACCGTCTTCTACCGTCCCCTACCGTCCCCTACCGTCGCCTTGGTCGATCGCCCCGATCTCGGTCTCGAGCGTCTCCCACTCGGCCATGAGGTCGGCAATCTCCCGTTCCAAGGCGCCCCGTTCGGTCTGACGCGCGCGCACCTCGTCGGGCGGCGTCCGGACGAAGTAGTCCGGCTCGCAGAAGAGCGCATCGATCTCCGCCATCCGGGCCTCCGCGGCCTGGATGCGGTCGGTGACCCCGGCAAGGCCGTTCCGGAGCTTCGCGATCGCGCGCTGAGGGTTCGAGGCGTCCTGCCCACGCTCGCGCTGTTTTGCCTTCGCCGGCACCTCCGCCCGCTTGCGCTCCTTCCGGGCCCGCAGCACCACCGTGTCCACGTCGAGGTGGTCATCTCCGCAGGCATGCACGTACTCGTCGTACGTGCCGGGGTAGTCGGTCACCCCGGTCGGCTCGATCTCGAGCACGCGCGTGGCGAGCTGGCTCACGAACCACCGGTCGTGGGACACGAGGATCAGGGTGCCCGCGTAGGACTGGAGCCCCTCGACCAGCGCTTCGATGGACTCGAGATCGAGGTGGTTGGTGGGCTCGTCGAGCACGAGCACGTTGGGGCGCTCGATGCCAAGCCTCGTGAACACGAGCCGCGTGATCTCGCCGCCCGACAGCGCGCTGAGCGCCTTCTTGCCGTCGTCGCCGGAGAACAGCATCGCGCCCATGGCGCCGCGTACCCAGCCGAAGTCGCGCTCGGGACAGAAGCTCCACACCCACTGCTCGGCCGTGCCGCTCCGCGCCGCGAACTCCTCCCGGTGGTCCTGCGCGAAGTAGCCCGGAGAGGTCTCGTAGCCCCACACCACCTCGCCCGCGTCGGCCGGGAGCCGACCCATCAGGATCTTGAGGAGCGTGGACTTGCCGATGCCGTTGGGCCCCAGGATGGCGAGCCGGTCCCCGCGGGCGACCGTGAGGTCCACGCCGTGGAGCACCTGGTTGTCGCCGAACGCCTTCTCGATCCCCCGCGCGGTGAGCACCTCGCGCCCGCTGTCGCGGCGCGGCTCGAAGCGGAACGTGGGGTACCGCCGCGACGTCTGGGGTAGCTCCTCCAGCGCCTCGGCCTTCTTCTCGATCATCCGCAGCTTGCTCTGCGCCTGGCGCGCCTTGCTGGCCTTGGCGCGGAAGCGGTCCACGAACTGCTGGTGGTGCGCGATCTCCCGCTCCCGCGCCGCGATGTCGGCCACGCGGCGCTCCCGCTCCGCCTGCTTGGCCCCGACGAACGCCGTGTAGTTCCCGGCATACGGCGTGACGGTCTCGTAGTCGATGTCCAGGATGCTGGTGACCACGTTGTCGAGAAACCGGTGGTCGTGCGAGATCACGAGCACCATGCCGGGGAAATCCCGCAGGAACTTCTCCAGCCACCGGATCGACAGAATGTCGAGGTGGTTGCTCGGTTCGTCGAGCAGCAGGAGGTCGGGAGCGCTCGCGAGCACCTGCGCGAGCAGGACCCGAAGCCGGAACCCACCCGAGAGCGTGGACATCGGATCACGGTGCCCGGCCGACGGGATGCCCAGCCCTTCGAGGATCGCCGCCGCCCGCGCCTCGGCGGCGTACCCGTCATGCCGCCGGATCGTCTCCTCGACTGCCGCGTACCGCGCGGCATCGAACGACGTTTCGGCGTTGGCGACCAACTCGTCGTGCTCCACAAGCGCGTTCCAGAGCTCCGGGTTGCCCTGGAGTGCCACGCTCAGGATGTCCTGCGCGTCGTGGGCGAACTGGTCCTGGCGCAGCACGCCGAGCCGGAGGCGCCTCGCCACGGACACGGTGCCGTCGTCGGGGGGGATCTCGCCGCTCAGGATCCGGAGCAGCGTGCTCTTGCCGGAGCCATTGGCGCCCACGAGGCCGTACCGCTCGCCGGGATTGAGCTGGAACGACGCCCCGGCGAACAGCGTCCGGTCGCCGAACGACTTCGCG
>DAINBS010000223.1:0-2114 GCA_036732805.1 Gemmatimonadales bacterium
AACTCGTGGATCTATGCCGACGAGTACGTGTCGCACGTCGTGGAGAACGAGCCGATCCCCGGGATCGAGGCGGAGCTCGCGCTGCACCGCCAGTTCCTTCCGGATGTCACGCTCGGCCAGGTGAACGGCCTGGCCCGGGCATGGATCACCGAGCACAACCGCGTCGTGGTGGCGAGCGGGCCCGACAAGGCCGGCGTCACCATGCCCGACGAGGCGGCGCTCGCCGATGTCTTCCGCCAGGTGGCCACGAAGGCGATCGCGGAGTACGCCGACACGCTGGGCGCCGTGCCGCTCGTCGCGAACGCGCCCACGCCGTCGCGGATCGTGGAGGAGACGCGGATCGACGAGATCGGCGTGATCCGCTGGAAGCTCGCGAACGGCGTGCAGGTGGTGCTCAAGCCCACCGACTTCAAGGCGGACGAGATCCTCATGCGCGCGACGAGCCCCGGCGGCACCTCACTCGCGCCGGACAGCGTCGCGGTGTCGGCCGACCGCGCGAGCATGGTGGTGAGCGTCTCCGGCGCCGGGCCGTTTTCCGACGTCGATCTCGGCAAGCTGCTGGCGGGCAAGGTGGCGCGCGCCAACCCGTTCATCGGCGACGAGGACGAGGGGTTTTCGGGCAGCGCGTCGCCCAAGGACCTCGAGACGATGTTCCAGCTCATCTATTTGTACGGCACGCAGGCGCGGCGCGACACCGCGGCGTTCGCGGCCCTGCAGACCCGGCTCATGACGTTCGTCCAGAACCGCGGCCAGGTGCCCGAGGCCGCGTTCAGCGACACCCTGTACCTCACGGTCGCGCAGTATCACCCGCGGGCCCGCCCCATGACGGCCGAACTGGTGAACGAGGCGAAGCTCGACGTGGCGCTGGACTTCTACCGCGACCGGTTCCGGGATTTTGGCGACTTCACGTTCTACTTCGTGGGAAACCTCGACACCGCCGCCCTGCGGCCGCTCGTCGAAACGTGGCTGGGCGGCCTCCCGAGCGCGGGCCGCAAGGAGACCTGGCGGGACCTGGGCATCCGTCCACCCACGGGCGTGATCCGGAAGACCGTCTATCGCGGCGTCGAGCCCAAAGCGCGCACCCAGCTCGTGTTCACAGGACCGTTCGAGCAAAGCCGTCGCCACAGGCACGTGCTCCGGTCCATGGCGGAGGCCCTTCAGATCCGGCTGCGGGAGGTGCTGCGGGAAGACATGGGCGGCGTGTACGGTGTGGGGGTGGGTGCGTCGAGCCAGATCATTCCGGACACGTCGTACCAGGTCACGATCGGCTTCGGGGGCGACCCCGCCCGCATGGAGGAGCTGGTCGAGGCCGCGTTCGCCGAAGTCCGGGCGTTCCAGACCGACGGTCCGGCCGACTCGGTCGTCCAGAAGGTAAAGGAAGCGCAGCGGCGCACGACGGAAACGAACCTGCGGGAGAACGGATACTGGATCAGCCAACTGCTTGTCACCGACCGCTGGGGCCTGGATCCGCGGAACCTGACCAGGTATCAGGATCTGATCGAACAGCTCACGACGGCCGACATCCGCGACGCCGCGAGACGCTACATCCGGTTCGACAACTACGTGCAGGTCACCCTGATGCCGGAGAAACCCAACCCATGACGGACATCGGGATCCACGCGCGCCCGCCGATCGGGACCACTCGGGCCATCATCGTTGCCCTGATTCTGGCCGCCCTCGCGCCGCCGAAACCGGCCACGGCCCAGGAGGTGGACGGACCCGCGGCGATGGTCAACCGGCTGTTCGACGCCATGCGGGCGCGTGACACCACGGCCATCCGTCAGGCGTTCCACCCGGAGGGTCGTCTGATGACGGCCGGCCGGGACCGGGCTGGCATCCCCGTCGTCCAGACAGCGACGGTCGATGCGTTCGTCCGCGCCGTCGCATCGGCCAGGGCACGGCTCGACGAGCGTCTCTCGGACGTGGAGGTCCGGATGGACGACGGGCTGGCCACCGTGTGGGCGCGATACGTGTTCTATGCGGATACCACGTTCACGCACTGCGGCGTGGACGCGTTCCAGCTTGCGCAAACACCCGAGGGCTGGAAGATCATCCAGGTCGCCGACACGCGACGGCGGGAGGGGTGCGACGGGGTGAGCCGTTAGCCGTTGGCC
>DAINBS010000223.1:2214-5828 GCA_036732805.1 Gemmatimonadales bacterium
GTTAGCCGTTAGCCGTTGGCGGTTAGCCGTTAGCCGTTGGCGGTTCAGCGGTTGAGCGGTTGGCGGTTGAGCGGTCAGGCGGACGGGCGGAGAGGGGTGAGGAGGTGCGGGTGAGCCGCAAGCACGAGTCGCCCGGCGCGGCGCTGCTTCGCTCGTGGAATCGCACACGGCGGCTGCCGCTCGGCAACCGGATCTTCAGCTGGTTCGTGGGTCGCATGGCTCCCTACACGGGGTCGATGGGCGCCACCGTGCTGGACCTGGAACCGGGGCACGCGCGCGTGGCGCTGCGCGATCGCCGCGCCGTGCGGAATCACCTCGCGTCGGTCCACGCCGTTGCGCTCGCGAACCTGGGCGAGCTGGCCACGGGTCTCGCGCTCACCACCGCGCTCGCGCCGGGAGTGCGCGGCATCCCGGTCCGGATCACCATCAGCTACCACAAGAAGGCCCGCGGAACGATCACCGCCGATTGCCGCTGCGCCCCCGTTCCCGCCCTGACGGAGCCCGCCGACCGGGTCGCCGCCGCGCAGCTCCGGGATGGCGACGGCGAGGTGGTGGCCGAGGTCGAGGCCGTCTGGCACCTCGGTCCCGCATGACCCCGCGCCTCGACACGCCGCTCACACGCCATGCCGGCATCGAGGTGCCGCTCCTGTGCGGGGCCATGTACCCGTGCAGCAACCCCGAGCTGGTGGCCGCCGTGTCCGAGGCGGGCGGCCTGGGCATCGTCCAGCCGATCTCGCTCACCTACGTCCACGGCCACGAGTTCCGCGAGGGGCTGCGGTTCATCCGCCGCATCACCCCCAAGCCCATCGGCATGAACGCGCTGATCGAGGCATCCTCGCGCCGGTATCGCGAGCGCATGGAGCGCTGGGTGGACGTGGCGCTCGAGGAGGGCGTGCGCTTCTTCGTGACGTCGCTCGGCAACCCGCGGTGGGTGGTCGAGCGCGTCCATGCCGTGGGCGGCGTGGTCTATCACGACGTCACCGAGCGGAAGTGGGCGCTCAAGGGGCGCGACGCGGGGGTGGACGGCCTGATCGCGGTGAACCGGCGGGCGGGCGGCCACGCGGGTCCCAGGGACGCGGCGGCGCTCTTCGCCGAGTTGGCCGATTTGGGCGTACCCGTGGTCTGCGCCGGCGGGATCGGCGACGAGCACGAGTTCGCGGAGGCGCTGCGGCTGGGATACGCCGGCGCGCAGCTCGGCACCCGGTTTATCGCCACGCCGGAATGCCGAGCGAGCCAGGCGTACAAGGATGCCATCGTCCGCGCCCGTGAGGACGACATCGTGTTCACGGAACGGCTTTCGGGCATTCCCGTGGCGGTGATCCGCACGCCCTACATCGAGCGGCTCGGGCTCGAGGCCGGTCCGCTCGCCCGGCACCTGCTCCGCGGGCGGCGAACGAAGCACCTCGTGCGGACGTTCTACGCCCTTCGGTCGGTATGGGAGCTCAAGCGCGCCCTGCTCGACGAGGAAAAGGAGTACTGGCAGGCCGGCCGCAGCGTCGAGCACATCCACGCCGTGGAACCCGCCGCGGAGATCGTGCAGCGGTTCGCGGCCGAGGGATCGAGGCATCGAGGGGTCGAGTGATCGCCATGACCAGGCGACCGCCTCGACCCCAGCCGGGAGCAGCGCGAACAACGGCCAACGGCTAACGGCTAACGGCTGACGCCCATCGGTTGTTCCCCCGCTCCACGTCCGGATATGCCGCGCGCGGATCGAGGATCACTTCGGTCGGCGTGCCGCGCGCGTTCCGCACCCGGTAGCCAAACCGCGAGCCCAGGTTCCACATCTCCACCGGCAGCCGAACGGTATCCCGGGTGCCGTCGGCGTACGCGATCGCCAGCTCGGCCGGCATCACCATCGTGCCCCGGTTGGTCAGGTGGATCACCGGGCCGTCGCCGCCCGCAGTCACCGAATCCACCGCCTGATCGAGCCGGGACGTCGTGTAGATCCACCCGCGCCAGAACCAGTCGAGGTTCATGCCCGTCTCGTTCTGCATGACCCGGAAGAAGTCGGCGGGGGTGGGGTGCTTGTACGCCCAGTACCGGGTATACGCGCGGAACGCGGGGTCGAAGCGCTTCGGCCCGAGCACCTCGGTCCTGAGCAGGTGCAGCATGAGGGCGGGCTTGGTGTAGGCCGTCCACCAGAGATCGCGCGATTCCACCGGGCGTGTGATGAGCGGCTGCTCCTGCCCGGGAACGGCATGCACGGAATACGCGTCCAGCGGGCCGCGGGCGTAGGTGTCGCCGTATGGCGTACCGCGGAAGTAGTCCTCGGACGCGCCGATGTCGATGAACATGTTGAAGCCTTCGTCCATCCACGGATACAGGCGCTCGTTCGAGCCCACCACCATGGGGTACCACTCGTGCCCCAGCTCGTGCATCAGCGTGAAGTGCAGGTTTTCGCGCGACGTTCCGGCCACGAACGTGAGCATGGGATACTCCATGCCCGCGATGGGCCCTTCGATCGTGGTGGCGTGCGGGTACGGATACCGGTACCACTGCCCGCTGAAGTACCGGACGGCGTGCTCGGCCATCCGGATGGACTCCTCCCAGCCCGCCGCGCCCGGGCGGTAGAGCGTCTGGACCAGAATGCCGTCCCAGCCCACCGCGTCCCAGCGGAAGTTGGGCGCGGCGGCGAACGCGAAGTCGCGCACGCTGTCCGCCACGAACCGCCAGGTGAGCGTGCCGGTGCGCGCCGGCCGCGTCGCGGGTGTCCCGGCTTCGTCCGCCGCGATGACCGCGACCGGGGTGGCCGAGCGCACGGCGCGGGCGAGCCGTTCCCGCTGCGCCGCGGTCAGCACGTCGGCGGGGTTCTGCAGGACTCCCGTTGCCGCCACGACGTACGCCGCCGGCAGCTCGAGCGAGACGTCGAACCGCCCGTACTCGAGGTAGAACTCGCCGGCGCCGATGTACGGATCGTGGTTCCATCCCCGTACGTCGTCGTACACGGCGACGCGGGGGTACCACCACGCGATCTCGTAGAGCGCGCCGTCCCGGCCCATGCGCCCCGCTCCCATCTCCGGGATCCCGAAGCGCCACCCGATGTCGAGCGCGACGGAGCCACCCAGGGCGAGCGGTGCCGGCAGCTCCACGCGCAGGGTGGTGCCGTACACGCTGTGGGCGAGATCCCGCCCCCCGCTGCGGACATGCTCCAGCGTCACCCCGCCCGCAAAGCCCAGGCAGGAGAAGTCGAACGCCGTGTCCTCGAAGCGGAGCGGCGGCTGGTTCAGCTGGTTGGTGACGCTGCCGGGGTCGCAGATGTTCTGCTCGACGAACAGCCACAGGAACGGCAGCGTGTGCGGGGAGTTGTTGTGGTACGTGATCGTCTCGCGGCCCGTGAGCGTCTGCGTCGCGGGATCGAGCCTGGCCGTGATGACGTAGTCGGCGCGCTGCTGCCAGTAGGCCGGCCCCGGCCGTCCATCGGCCGCCCGCATGGCGTTGGCCGCCGGCAAGTCGAGCGTCCGGAACGCCGACGTGTCCTGGACCTGCTGCACCGCGCCCTGCAACGCGGCAACCACGAGAAGCGACGACGCGATCATGCGCACCCCCATCCCTCGATCCTTCGATCCCTCGATCCCTCGATCCCTCGATCCCTCGATCCCTCGATCCCTCGATCC
>DAINBS010000224.1:0-5740 GCA_036732805.1 Gemmatimonadales bacterium
CGCGCGCACGTCGGCGTCCCGGGCCACGCGGGCGGCCGCCTCCGCCAGCGCCGTCGCGAGGTCCAGGTCCAGCGCGTTGGCCTTGCCGTGCTCGAGGCGGAGAGTGAGGATGCCCGCCTGCAGGTGGTCGTGGAGCATGGGGCCCAATCTACGCGCGGGAGGGCGGCGTGATGGCAGATCCGCTGCTCGATGCGCGTCCCGATGCCACGCTCGACCTCCACGGGATGTCCGTGGCCGAAGGCACGCTGGCCGTCCGATCGTTCGTGGCGCTCTGGCGGAGCCGACGGACCGGGGCCGTGCTCCACGTGATCACCGGCAAGGGGCGGGGGTCCGCAGGTCGGCCGGCATTGCGGCCGGCGGTCCGGGGGCTGCTGCGCGGCGAGTTGCGTGAGGTGGTCCGCGACTGGACCATTGACGCCGACGAAGGGGGATTTCTCATCCGGGTCGGGTAGCGACCCCGCCGCGCTACCGCACCGCCTGCCACCCGTCGATCTTTACACATGCCCCAGCGCCGCAGCCTCGCCGACCGTGTCACCGACAGCTTCCGGGTTCTCACGGAGCTCGATCTCTCGCATGCGTACGAGCGTCAGGCCGGGACGATCGCGCTGATCGTGATCGCGGTCGTCGCCGCGGCCGCCATGATCCTGGTGAGCGCCACGGCGGGGCCGGCCCGCCAGACCGTGGCCATGGAGTTCCCCAGCGCGGGGGGCCTCGCGGGCGGCGATCCGGTGCTCGTGCGGGGCGCGCGGGTGGGGCGGGTGCGGAAGGTCGAGCTGGTGGGCCCTGGCCGCGTCCGGGTGACCACGACGCTCGACGCCGACCTCGCGCCGCGCCGGGATGCGGGAGCCGAGATCCTGGCCCTCGACATGGTCGGCAACCAGGCCGTGAACTACCACCCCGGCGTCGCGGACGAACCCTTGCCCGCCGACGCCGCGGTACCCGGCATCGCCGGCCGCACCATGGCAGGGCAGATGGAGGCGCTGCGCGAGCAGGCGGCGGAGCTGGCGGTGCGGCTGCGCGACATCGATCCAGCCGTGTTCCGGGACGACCTCGCGCGCACCCAGGCAGCGCTTGCCCGTGCCCGGGCGGCCACGCAGGGCTTCCCGAAGGATCCCCTGACCACGGCGGTGGACGAACTGCTCGAGCGGGGACTCACGGTGCTCGGGCGCCTCGATTCCGTGCAGGCGGCGTTCCCAGGGACCGTGCTCGCGGCCCAGCGTGACAGCCTGGCGGCCAGCGCCAGCGTGCTGATGGACGAGGTCGGGCAGGTGCAGGGCGCCCTCGCCGCCATGCGGGAGCGGGTGGGCGCAGGCGAGGGGAATGTGGGGAAGCTCCAGCGCGACAGCGCGTTCCGGACCGAACTCGACGGCGCCCGTCTCGCGCTGCGACGGCTCCAGGAGACTCTCCTGGGCCGGAAACCACCGCCGACGCGCGTGGACTCAGCCGGCCGGTGATCACCCCGACACCCGCCCAACAGTCCGCGATCACCGCGCCCATGGGACCGGTGCTGGTGGTCGCGGGGCCGGGCGCCGGAAAGACGTTCTGTCTGATCGAGCGGATCCGCTACCTGGTGACGCAGGGGGAGATGGCTCCGGAGCGCCTCTGCGCCGTCACCTTCACCAACAAGGCGGCCGAGGAGATCAGCGGCCGGCTCAGGGGCGCGCTCGGGGACGCCGCCGAGCGGGTCACGCGCGGCACCCTGCACGCGCTCTGCGCCGACGTACTCAGGGCGCACGGCGGGACGGTTGGCATTCCCCGCGGCTTTGGTGTGGCCGATGACGCGTATCAGCATCTCCTGCTCCGGCGGCTCGGGGTGCGCGGGCGCCAACGGATGCACGAGGTGCTCGCGGCGTTCGCCCGCGCGCGGCTGCGGGGAGCCGCCATCCCCGCCCGGGAGGCGGACCTGCTGACTCGGTACCGGGCCCAGCTGCGGCGCCGTGAGCTGCTGGACTTCGACGACCTGATCGCGGAGACGGTGCGGCTGCTGGATGTCCCGGGTGGCGCGGCGGCGTCCGCTGTCGCGAGCCGGTGGGACTACGTGCTGGTGGACGAGTTCCAGGATCTCGATCCCGCGCAGTACCACGTGATCGCGGCGCTCGCGGCGGGGCATCGCAACGTGTTCGCAGTAGGCGACGACGAGCAGTCCATCTTCTCGTGGCGCGGAGCGGACCCGACCGTCATCACGCGGTTCCAGCGGGACTTCGGCATTACCCGCCCGTTGATCCTCGATCGGAACCGGCGCTGCGCGCGGCCCATCTTCGACCGCGCCCGGCGCCTGATCCAGGTCGAGCCGAGTCTGTTTACCAAGGACCTGGTGGCCGACCGCGAGTCGCCGTTCCCCGTCATGGCGGTGGCCCTGCCGGACGACCGCGCGGAGGCGGAGTTCCTGATCCGCGACCTCACGGCGGATCATGCGACGTCCGGGCTGCCGTGGGGCGAGTACGCCGTGCTGTACCGGACCCATGAGATCGGCCACGCGCTGGAAGGGGCGCTGCTCGAGGGCGGTATTCCGTGTCGCCTGGCGCGGGGTCGTGCCCTGCAGGACGACCCGATCGCGGGGCACGTGATCGCCGCGCTCCGGCTCATGCGCCGGCGTGACGACCCGGTGCTCATCGAAGCCTTCGCCGAGCTGGTGCTGCCGGAGGATCTGCTGGCGCGGGTTCGCGTGCAGGCGCGAACCGCCCGGACCCCGCTGCTCGATGCCGTGCGGGCCGTGGCGACCTCGCTCGTGCGCGGATCGGCCGACGCGCGCCGCCTGTGGCGGCTGCTCTATCAGGTCGAGGGGTTCGACGCTCAGGTCCGCGCGCATCAGACCGTCCGCGCGCTGGTCGAGGGGCTCCTGTCGCAGCGGATCGGGCCGTACACCAACGTCCTCGAGGAACGGGAGGACGATCTGACCGATCCGGCCGGCGACCCGGCAACGGTGGCGCTCGCGGTCGCGCTGGGCGCGGCGCTGCACGGCCGCGGACGGGTGGTCGTGGCGGCGCAGGGAGCGGCGCGCGTGGGGCTCCGGGGCCTGCTCCTCGCCGCGGGGATGACACGGGTGGGCTACGACGGGGTGGCCGACGGTGATGGTGGAGGCGACGTCCGGGTGGAAGCCGATCCCGTCGCGCTGTTCAAGGCACTGCAGCTCGTCCATTGCCGCGACCTGGCCCACCAGTTCGATGACTTCGTCGCATTCGATCTCGAGACCACCGACCGGGACCCGCAGTCCTGCGAGATCGTGGAGATCGGCGCGGTGCGGGTCCGCGGTGGGGCAATCGTGGACCGCTTCCACCGCCTCGTGCGGCCCACCGTGGCGGTCACGGAGGGCGCGGCGGCGGTGCACGGCTACACCGAGGTGGATCTCGCCGGCGCGCCGCCGTTCGGCGACGTGTGGCCGGCGTTCCGCGCCTTCGTGGGGAACGACCTGCTGGTGGCGCACAACGCATTCGAGTTCGACCTGCCGGTCCTGCGCCGGCTCGCGACGCCCCATGGCGGCGCGGACGAGCTGGTTGTGTATGACTCCCTCATCCTCGCGCGGGCGCTCGTGGCGGGCCGGGCGAGCCTCGAAGCGCTGGCGGAGCGCTTTGCGGTGCCCCTGCCGCGGGCCCACCACGCCCTGGACGACGCGGAGGCCTTGGCCGGCGTGTTCGGGACGCTCACCCACCTGCAGCTTGCCCGGACCCGCAAGACGGCCCTGGCGCACCTGCTCGATTTCGTCGGCCTGTCCCTGGCATTGGGATCCGGCCCTGCCTCCGATGAGGCGGAGCTGCTCCGGCAGGTTTCTCAGAACTACGCCCTTGGCCCCTACAGCGACTGCCTTGCGTTCTACCAGGCGGAACGCCGGCGGCTGGACGCGCCCGACCTGCCGGATCTCGAGGTCGTGATCGACCGGCTCGGGGGTCAGGCGCTGCTCGAGCGACTGCGCGCGAGCCGCACGGCGGAGCAGCGCTATCCGGAGGCGTACGCCCGCCTCATGCGTCTGGTGGGGGAGAGCACCGGCGGCTCACTGGGCGAGGAGCTGGACCGTCTTCTCGAGAAGGTGGCGCTCTCGACGTCACGGGAGGCCGACGTCGACCCGGCCCGCGTGAACCTCCTTACCCTCCACGCTACCAAGGGCCTGGAGTTCTCCCGGGTGTACGTCGTCGGGGCGGAGGACCACCAGCTCCCCGGATGGGGGGCCATCGCGTACGGGCGGGCGGACGAGATCCGCGAGGCCAGGCGGCTGCTCTACGTGGGAATGACGAGGGCGCGGGACCGCCTCGTGCTGACGCGGGTGGCGACGCGGCGGGGGAAGGACGCCGGCGGGAACCGGTTCCTCGACGAGATGGGCCTCGCTCCGCAGCCCGTAGATAACGAGGGGGTCCCGATGCCGGATCCGGACCCCGCAACCGCGGCGTGAAGGGTGTGGCGAGCCGCCGGGCTCACCCATCCTTCATCACGGTTTCATTGGCTGGGCGTTAGCTTGTCCGGTGCACCCAAGGACGCGTCAGTGCCGGTCGAGCGGCCCGACAGGGCTCATCACCCCACTGACCTCCGCAAACGCGCATAGCGGGCCCATGAACACGGGGCTGGTCATGCGGGTGCAAGGCCGGACGGGAACTGGAATGGCCACATGACTCCGCCCGGCACAACGAGCCCTCCCACGGAGGGCCGGGCGCCCGAGCCGCACTGGCCGGGCGCCTTCTTGTGACCCTGCCGTAATCCCTACCGCGAGAACGCGAGAATGCGCGGCTCGGCGAGGCGCTCGAAATCCCGGAACCGCATGCGGATCAGCTCCGTGTGGGTCCCGGCGTTGAAGGCGATGTACTCGTCTTCGGCCAGGCGCTGCGCCACGTAGGTCTCCATCCCGTAGAGCTTCCCGAACGGGGGCATGGCCCCCAGCTCGCAGTCCGGGAACAGCGCCTTGAATTCCGACTCGCCGGCCAGCTCGATGTCCTGCGCGCCGGTGAGTTCCCGCAGGTGGCGCAGGTCCACGTGCAGCGGCGCCGGCAGCACGGCCATGGCCATCTTGCCGCCCACCTTGATCATCACGGTCTTGGCCATCTCGTAGCCCGAGATGTGCGCGCTGGCCGCGACCTCCTGGGCCGTGAACGCCGGGGAGTGGCGGACCGTGACGTACCGGACTTCCTGCTCGTCGAGGTACTGCTTCAGTTGCTGGACTGGCATGACCGCCTCCGGACGGGGTCCCTGATACCTCCATACCCGGGATGCGGTGAAGAGGTGCTGAAATCCGCCTGAAGCTGCTGGCTGGGGGCCCGACCGGGTCCTACATTGCCCCCATGCGACGCCTCCTGATCACGGGCGCGCTCGCGCTCGCCGCGTGCGCCCCATCCGAGCGAGCCATGAACGAGATCGCCGACGCCTATGTACGCCTCGTCCTCGACGTCGGACAGCACGACCCGGACCTCGTGGACGCCTATTACGGTCCGCCGGAATGGCGGACGGAGGCTGCGGCGGACACGGTGCCCCTCGCGACCCTGCACGGGCGCGCCGATATCCTGCTTGCCCGCCTGGCCGAGGAGCAGCCCGGCAACGACGAGATGGCGCGGCTGCGCTGGGAGTATCTGGGCCACCAGATCGGCGCGATCCGCGCCCGCATCGCGATGCTGCGCGGGACGACGTTCCCGTTCGACACGGAGTCCCGTCTGCTGTACGACGCCACCGCGCCCACCCTGCCGGCGGAGCACTTCGCCGACGTCCTGCGGGAGCTGGACGCGACGCTGCCCGGCGACGGCCCGACCGCGGAACGGGTCGA
>DAINBS010000225.1:0-5688 GCA_036732805.1 Gemmatimonadales bacterium
TCCATTCCGAATGATGTGTTTGCGGCGGCGGACAAGCTGGCGGAGCAGCTGGCCATGTCGCGCAGTCGTCTCTACGCGACGGCGCTGGCCGAGTATGTGGCGAAGCACCAGGCGGCGCGGGTCACGGAGCGGCTTGATGCGGTGTCCGGCGCGCAGCCGAGCGGGCTGGATCCGGAGGTGCGGCGCGGGCAGGGCCATGCGGCGCGCCGGGCGCCGTGGTGATCCGGCGCCGCCCCTGAAGGGACGCGGGAACGATCGCGGGTTGTCGCATAGGTGCTGTTACGCCGCTCGGCGTTATGCCGACCGCCGAGCGCGGATTCCCCATTCACTTCCCTGCCCCCCCTACTACCACTAGCAGGGGGCATTGGGGGGCCGCACCCGCACTGCCAGCCCCACCCCACACGGAGGTGCTCCATGTCCTCTCGATCTGGTCCATCCATCGCCGTCGGCCTGCTTGGCTCCGCCGCCCTGCTGGGCGGTTGCGCGGACGATCCGACCCGCGCCACACCCACCGAACCCAGCGCCATCGTGTCCGGGTTCGTGGACGAAGAGAACGAGTATGGCAACGCCGGCGCCTTCATCGTCCGGCGGACGAGCGACGGCCGGATCTTCCCGATCTGCTCGGGCACGCTGATCTCCCCGACCGTGTTCCTGACGGCCGCGCACTGCACGGCGGACTTTGAAATCAATCTGGCGTCCAGCGGGTTCACGGCCGCGGTGAGCTTCGACAACCCCATCCCCTGGGGCGCCTTGACCGCGCGGTCCACCAGGTTGATCCCGGTCTCGCAGGTCGTCACCAACCCGGCGTTCTCGCAGGCCCAGGACGATCCGGGCGACATCGGCGTGCTGGTGCTGGCCTCCCGCGCGCGTGGGGTTTCGCCGGCGGCGTTGCCGAGCGCCGGTCTGCTGGACCGGCTTGCGGCGACCGGTGGACTGCAGAAGGCCGTGTTTACCGCCGTCGGGTATGGCGTGCAGGACCGCGTGGTCGGCGGGGGGGAGCCGTTCTTCCAGGACCGGAATCCACTCCCCCGGATGTTCGCGTTCTCGAGCTTCGGCGCCCTGAACCGCGCGTACCTGCGGCTGTCGCAGAACCCGTCCACCGGCGACGGCGGGACCTGCTTCGGGGATTCTGGCGGCCCCAACTTCCTCGACGTCGAGGGCACGCGGACGCTGGTCGCGACGACCGTGCGGGGCGATGCGGTGTGCCGCTCGACCAACGTGACCTACCGGCTGGATACGGAGGCGGCCCGGAGGTTCCTCAGCAGGTTCGTGGCCGTCCCATAGGCCGATGGCAGCGCCAGGCTCTCGAGCCCCGTGATCGCCCGATCCAGGGCGGAGACGTCGCGAGCGACCGTGGTTGAGGAGCACGGTGTTCATTTCCGAGGATGCCATTTCCAGGCGCAAGGCAGGAAGGCCTTACTTGCGAGGCCGGCCGGGACGTCCATAGCTTACCCGCGATTCCCAGCCCGACAGGGTCCCATGCCACGCGGCAGCAGGCGGTGCAGGCTATGGCGGTGACGCCGGGGGTATCCCTGCCCCGTCGCGTCATGGTGGGGACCGATCGGTCCGAAGCCGCGGAACATGCGGTCCGCTGGGCGGCGGCATTCGCCGATCGCTTCGACGCCGAACTCTACGTCGTCCGGGTCGTCGCCCCCACACCGGGCGCCGGAACACCGGCCGAGCCGGCCGGCACCGTGATCCCCGCCCAGGACATCGCGGCGCACGCCCGTTCGGTCGCGGGCGATCGCGGCCACGGCCGGGTGGTAGTGGACGACGATCCCGCCCTCGCCATCGTCCGGGCGGCCGAAGAGGACGCCATTGATGTCCTGATCGTGGGCAACCGGGGCATGGCGGGCCGCCAGCACCTGCTGCTGGGCAACGTCCCCAATCGAGTCAGCCACAACGCTCGTTGCACGGTGATCATCGTCAACACCGTCGCATCGGACGGGAACGGCGGGCCCACGCCCGTTCGCGATCCGGCGTCCGCCGGGAGAACGTACCGGCCCTCGGGCATGAGACCGGAGTCTGAGCCCCACCGGTTCGCCCGCGGTGCGACGATCGCGGCGGTCTTCCTGAAGCACGGCCTGCGCGAGCTGTTCGGGTCTCCGGACGACGACGGAGCCGTCGGACGCCAGCGACAGGCGAAGCGGTTACGGGCCGCGTTCGAGGAACTTGGGCCGACGTTCGCCAAGATCGGCCAGCTCCTCTCCACCCGCCCGGACCTGTTCCCCGCCGAGTACGTCGATGAGCTGGCCCAGCTGCGGGATAACGTCACCCCTCTCGCCGAACCGCAGGTCGTGCGGGTCATGGAGCAGGATCTCGGGGTTCCGTGGGAAGACGTCTTCGAGACCATTGACCCGAAGCCGCTGGCCGCCGGCACCATCGGCCAAGTGCACCGCGCCGTGCTGGCCGGCGGGGAACGGGTCGTCCTCAAGGTCCAGCGGCCCGATGCCCGCGACATGATCGAGCAGGATCTGGCGCTGCTCAAGAGCTTCACCGATACGGTGGGTACCCGGTCAACCGTGAAGCGGTGGGTGGACCTTCCGGCGGTGTTCGAGCATCTCTCCTCCTCCCTCCACCGGGAGCTCGACTACCGGCTGGAAGCCGCGAACGCCGAGCGCATGCGGGCGGCGCTGGCGGAGTTCCCGCGGCTGGCCGTTCCCCGGGTGCACACCGCCTACTCCACGTCGCGCCTGCTGGTCATGCAGGACGTCGCCGGCGTGCCGGCGGCGGAGGTCCCCGCCGGCACGATGCGGAAAGACGTCGGGCGACAGCTGCTCGAATCGTTCTATCAGCAGATCCTGATCAATGGCTTCTTTCACGCCGATCCCCACCCCGGCAACCTGATGTGGCAGCCCGCCGAGCAGCGCCTGTACCTGCTCGACTTGGGCATGGTGGGCGACATCGGCGAGGATACCCGCGAGCTGATCATCCTGCTGCTCCTGGCGCTGTGGCAGGAGGACTCGGCCCTGCTGACCGACGTCAGCGTGATGCTGTCGGGCGCGGACCGCGGCCGGCTGGACCTGGAGGCATACCGGAAGGATCTCGAGGCCCTGATGGCCAGGTATCGCGGGGCGTCCATCGCCGACATCCAGATCGGGGCCATGCTCCAGGAGCTGATCGAGCTGTCGCTCCGGCATGACGCGCCGCTCCCGGCCTCGCTCGCCCTGGCGGCCAAGTCCCTCTCGCAGCTCCAGCTCGTGGCCGCGCAGCTGGACCCCACGCTCCAGCCGTTCGATGTGGCCGGCCGGTTTCTCACCCGCTCCCTGGTGCGGAACCTGATCCCCCGCGGCGATCTCAAGACGCTGGTCTACGAGGGGCAGAAGCTGAAGCATCGGGTGGGGCGGGTCTTCGAGGCGGTGGAGCGGCTGGTGGGCGAACGGCCGGGCGAGAAACCGGCGGTGAACGTCGCGCCCGCATCGTTCGAAGAGACCGTGCGTCGCGCGAGCCGGCCGCTGGCGCTGGGGATCGCCGCGGGCTGTGCCATGCTCGCCAGCGCGGTCACCGCGATCGCGGAACGGGTGCCGGAGTGGGTCCCGGTGATCTTCGGCCTGGCTGCCGCAGCACTGACGGTCGCGGTGGTTCGGGACGTCCGCCGGCCGAGCCGATCGTGACCCGGGTCATCGTCATCGGGGGCGGCGTCGGCGGTCTCACCGTCGCGCACGAGCTGGCCGAGCGCGGGCTGGAGGTGCACGTCTACGAGGCCCGCCCGGACTGGGGGGGCAAGGCGCGGTCGCAGTTCGTCGCCGGGACCGGCACGGAGGGCCGCCGCGACCTGCCGGGCGAGCACGGCTTTCGCTTCTACCCGAGTTTCTACCGGCACGTGATTGACACGATGGCGCGCATCCCCGCGGCCGGCGCGCCGCAGGGGCACGTCGCGGGCCGGCTGCGTCCGTGCGCCGAAGGCGCGGTCGCGATGATCAACGGGAGGTCGGTCTCGCCCTTCCCCCGCCGCATGCTCTATCAACCCGCGGACGTGCTCGAGGCCTTGCAGGTGTTCTTCCGGGACCTCGGGTTCGATCCGTCCGACATCGGCCTGTTCAATCTGAAGGTGCTCCAGTTCCTGTCGTCTTCCGACGAGCGCCGGCTGGGCCAGTACGAAGGCCTCACCTGGTACGAGTATCTGGGTGGCGACGGCTACTCGCCCAACTTCCAGCGCAAGCTCACCGAGATTCCCCGGATGCTGGTGGCGATGGATTCCCTGACGGGGAACGCGCGAACCAACGGTTGCACGTCCATGCAGCTGTTCTTCGACTACGCAAGCACCGGAACCGCCAGCGACCGCACCATGGGCGGGCCGACCAGCCAGATGTGGATCGATCCCTGGACGGCGCACCTCAAGTCGCTGGGCGTCCACCTGCATCCGTCGGAGACCTGCGTCGCGCTGGACGTCGCCGGCGGCCGGGTGAGCGGTGCCCGCTTCGCGGACGGCGCGGTGCGGACCGCCGACCACTACGTGCTGGCCGTGCCCATCGAGGCGGCCATACCGCTGATGTCGGAACAGTTGGCGGCCCTCGACCAGCAATGCGATCGCTTGCGGCGGGCCGAGGTCGAGCGGCTGGTGTCATGGATGGTCGGGATCCAGTTCTTCCTGCGGCGGGACGTGCGCCTCGCCGGCGGTCACATCGTCTTCCCCGACTCCCCCTGGGCGCTCACCGCCATCTCGCAGCCGCAATTCTGGTGTGAGACCGTGGGCGAGTTCGCCCGCCACTACGGCGACGGTGAGGTGGCCGGGTTGATCTCGGTGGACGTCTCGGAGTGGTCCAGGACCGGCACGCACATCCCGAAGCCCGCGCGGGAGTGCACCAGGAACGAGGTCTTTGCCGAGGTGTGGTGGCAGCTCAAGGCGGCGCTCAACGGCACCGGGCCGGAGCAACAGGTCCTGACCGACGAGATGCTGCACTCCTGGCACTTGGACGCCGACCTGGACTATTCATCGGGCGTGCCGCCCCGGAACCGGTCGCCGCTCCTGATCCATCCACCGGGCTCGTGGGCCGCCCGTCCCGAGGCGGCCGGGCAGGTGCCGAACCTCTACTTCGCCGCCGACTTCGTTCGAACCCACACCGACATCGCGTCCATGGAGGCCGCGTGCGAAGCCGGCCGGCGCGCCGCCAACGCGATCCTGGAGCGCGAGGGCTCGACGCCATCCAGGGCGGCGATCTGGCCGCTGGAGGAACCGGCCCTGTTCGGGCCATGGAAGCGGCTCGACCAAGATCTCTATCTGGCCGGCCGGCCCCATCTGTTCGAAACCCTGGGAATCCGCAACGCGTTTGCGGCGGTCGAGCTGTTTCGCCGTTTCGCGGGCTTGAGCGGCATCCCGCCGATTGACGTCCTGCTGCGCCAGTTCAACGTCACTGAAATGCTTGGCGGGTTGCTCTCCCACTTCTGGCCACGTACCAGGCGGCCCTGAGGGAGGAAGGTGCCGCCAGACGCCGCCCCGGAGGGCCAACCGGAGCCGCCGCGGTCGTCGGCCTCGCGCCGAGCGGGCTGATGCGTTCCAGGCGATCGGAGGCCGTTTCTTGAAGATGCCAGGCAAAGCGAAGCCGAAGGCCAAGCGCACGTCGCGCGCAAGCAAGCCACGCAAGTCGGCCACCAAGTCCAAGTCCACGCCGAAGGCCGGCGCCCCCGGGAAGCCCGCTTCCCGGCTCATCGACCAGCGGATCCGCGACCTGGGGGGATGGCGCGGGG
>DAINBS010000226.1:0-5679 GCA_036732805.1 Gemmatimonadales bacterium
CGTGCCGATGGCCCACACCGGCTCGTACGCGATGACCACGCGGGCGAGCGCCGCGCGGCCGAGCCCCTCGAGAACTCCCAGCTGGCGGCGCACCACCGAAAGCGTGTCCCCCCGCTCGCGCTCGGCCAGCGTCTCACCCACGCACAGCACGGGTGTCAGGTTGCCGGCCAGCACGGCGCGCACCTTCTGCCCGGTTTCCGCGTCCGTTTCACCGAACACGTGCCGGCGCTCGGAGTGCCCCACCAGCGCCGCTGTGGCGCCCGCGTCGGCGGCCATGCCGACGCTCGTTTCCCCGGTGAAAGCGCCCTTGGGCTCCCAGTGGACGTTCTGGATTCCCACGCGCACCGCCGCGGCGGCGCCCAGCGCGGCCGCGGCGGCGGCAACCGAGACGGCAGGCGCGAAGAACCAGACCTCACGGCCGGGCCGCGCCTGATAGCCCGCGAGGAACTCGCGCGCAAAGGCGGCGGTCCCGGAGGGCCCCAGGTGCATCTTCCAATTCGCGGCGAAGATGAGCGGTCTCATTGCGGATCCAGTGCGGCGACGCCGGGCAGGACCTTGCCCTCGAGGAACTCGAGGGACGCGCCCCCGCCCGTAGAAACGTGTGTGACGGCCTGCTCGAGCCCAGCGGCGGCGAGCGCCGCGGCCGAATCCCCGCCGCCCACGACTGTCACGGCGCCCTGGGTGGTCGCGTCCGCGAGGGCGCGCGCCACGGCCAGCGTGCCCGCGTCGAACGGCGGCGTCTCGAACACGCCCATGGGACCATTCCATACGACCGTCCGGGCTCCCAGGATGCGGCGCCGGAAGTCGTCCCGTGTGCCCCCGTCGATGTCGTACACGGCCCAGCCGGGCTCGACCTTGTCACGCGGCACCTCGCGCGTGGGCGCGGCGGGCGCGAGCTGCTGGGCCACGACCGCCCCGCCCGGCAGCACCAGCTTGGTGCCGGCCCGCTTGAGCAGGTCACGCGCCATCGGCACGCGGTCGGGCTCCACGAGCGACGTGCCGGTCTCGAGCCCCATGGCGGCGAAGAACGTGCATGCCATGGCACCGCCGATCAGGATCTCGTCCACGCGCGGCAGCAGCTGTTCGATGACGTCGATCTTGCCGGAGATCTTGGCTCCGCCCAGGATCGCCACGAACGGCCGCGCCGGCTTCTCGAGCGCCTGCCCGAGGTAGGCCAGCTCCTTGGCCATCAGGAAGCCCGCCACCGCGGGCTTGAGGAGATGGGCCACCGCCTCGGTGGACGAGTGGGCGCGGTGCGCCGAGCCGAAGGCGTCGTTCACGTAGAAGTCGCCCAGCGCCGCAAACCGCCGGGCAAGGACGGCGTCGTTTGCTTCCTCGCCCGGGTGGAACCGGGTGTTCTCCGCGAGGGCCACCTCCCCGCGCTTGAGCTGTTTCGTGGCCCGGACCGCCTCGTCCGACGCGGGGTCGGCCAGGAACGTGACCGGAACGCCGAGCGCGGACTCCAGCGCGCGCGCCACGGGCTGGAGCGAGAACTTGGGGTCCGGGCCGCTCTTTGGCCGGCCGAGGTGCGACAGCAGCACCACCCGGCAGCCGCGCTCCCGGAGCCAGCGGATGGTGGGCAGCGCCGCCTCGATCCTGGTCGCGTCGGTGACCTTCCCGTCCTTGAGCGGGACGTTGAAATCCACGCGCACCAGGGCCCGCAGCCCCTCGAGCGGCTGCCCGGCCAGGGCTTCCAGGGTCTTGGCCGGCATCAGAGGCGCTCGCCGATGTACCGGAGCAGGTCCACGCAGCGGGCGGAGTAACCCATCTCGTTGTCGTACCACGACGACACGTGGACCAGCGTGCCGTCGATCACGTTGGTGCTGGGCAGGTCCACGGTGCTCGAGGACATGTTGCCGATGTAGTCCACGGACACCAGCGGCTCGTCGCTCACCGCGAGCACGCCCTTCATGGGCCCGGCCGCGGCCTTCGCGAACGTGGCGTTGATCTCCTCGATTGAGGTGGGCTTCGTCACGATGCACGTGAGATCCACGACCGAGACGTCGCAGGTGGGCACGCGGAGTGCCACGCCGTCGATCTTGCCCTTGACCTCTGGAATCACGAGGGCGGTCGCCTTGGCGGCGCCGGTGGTGGTGGGGATGATGCTCATGGCCGCCGCCCGGGCGCGCCGCAGGTCCTTGTGCGGCAGGTCGAGGATCGACTGGTCGTTGGTGTACGAGTGGATGGTGGTCATGAAGCCGCGCTCGAACCCGAAGGCGTCGCGGATCACCTTCACCACGGGCACGAGGCAGTTGGTGGTACAGGAGGCGTTCGAGATCACGTGGTGCTTGGCCGGATCGTACTTCTCGTGGTTCACGCCGTACACGATGGTGATGTCTTCCTGCTTGGCCGGGGCGCTGATCACGACCTTCTTGGCGCCGGCGGTGAGGTGAAGCGCCGCCTTCTCGCGGCTGGTGAAGAGGCCGGTGGACTCGAGGACGACGTCGGCTTTCAGGTCCTTCCAGGGCAGCTTGGCCGGGTCCTTCTCGGCGAGGACGCGCACGCCCTTGCCGTTCACGAAGATCTCGTCGGCGTCGTGGCGCACCTCACCCGGGAACCGCCCGTGCACGGAGTCGTACTTCAGCAGATGGGCCAGCGTCTTCGAGTCGGTGAGGTCGTTCACCGCCACCAGATCGAACTGCACGCCCTGCTTGACCATGGCCCGCACCACATTCCGACCGATCCGACCGAACCCGTTGATGGCGATCCGCACCGGCATGGCTTCCCCGCTTTCGCTTGTTGAACGTCGATGTATTGTCGGGCGAGCGGGAGGCGCTCAGACCACGCGCAGCTCATAGGGAAGCGCGCGCGCGAACGTGACGGCGTCCACCCGTGACCACCCGGCCTCGCCCAGCGCCGTCGCGCAGGCCACGAGCGTAGCGCCCGTGGTCAGCACGTCGTCCACCAATATAACCGGCGGGCCGTGCGCGCCCGGTGCGCCACCACGCGGCGCGGGAGGCCGCGCGGCGAACGCTCCCGCCGTGTTGTCGAGCCGTTGGCTCGGGCCGAGCGCCGTCTGCGTTCCGGTCTCGCGCCGTCGGGTGAGCGTGGTCTCGTCCACCGCGAGTCCCCACTCGCGGGCAAGGGCCGCCGCGATGGCGGCGGCCTGGTTGAACCCGCGCGCGCGCAGGCGGCGGGCTCCGAGCGGGACCGGCATCAGCACGCCGCCCGTGGGGGGTGGAAGATGCCGGGCCATGATGCGCCCGACGTCGCTGGCCACCTGCGCCAGCCCGTCGTACTTGAGGTGGTGCACGATGGTCCGGGCCGCGTCGTGGAGCCACACGGCGCTGCGCGCCGACGCGAGCACCGGTGGCCAGTCGCGGCAGAACCGGCACGGGCCCACGGGCGGAACCGGCTGGCGACAGCGAGCGCACCCGGCCGGGAGGGCGCGGAGCCGCGTGCGGCACAGATCGCAGACCAGCCGGTCGGGGTCGTGCGCGGGGGCAGCCTGCTCGCAAACGACGCAGGCGTTGGGAAGGAGGAACCGCTCGAGCGACTCGAGAAGGCGCCGGGTCACCCGCTCAGCGCGCGGCTGATGGCCGCCCGCATCAACTCGCGGGGTGCGCGCTGGCCGGGGAAGAACCGCTCGAACGCGTGGGCGCCCTGGGCAAGCAGCAGCTCGCGGCCGTCGGCCGCGGTGAGCCCGAGCGCGCGGCACGCGCGCACCCAGGCCGTCTCGCCGGCCCGATAGACGAGGTCCAGCGCCACCCGCGTGCCGGCAAGGCGGTCGCCGTGCACCGGGTGAGGGTCCGCCGGGTCCAGGCCCAGCGGCGTCGCGTTGATCACCGTTCCGACGGTGGTGCCGTCGTCGAGGCGCACGCCCAGAGACGCGTCGTACTGGCGGGCCCACGTGACGAAGGCGGCCCCGCGCTCAGGCGACCGCGACCGGACCAGCACCGCCGCCCCGGCTTGGGCGGCGGCCGCCACCACGGCCCGCGCCGAACCGCCGGTGCCGCACAGCAGCCACGGCGCCGGCGCCTCGAGCGTGCCGAGCACGTCCCCGAGGCCGGCCACGTCGGTGTTGTCGCCATGGAGCGCGCCAGCCTCGGCCCAGAACGTGTTCACGGCGCCCAGGCGCTGCGCGAGCGGCGAGAGGTGGGCGATCGTGCCAACCGCCGCGGCCTTGTGCGGCACGGTGAGGTTGCCCGCCATCCCGAGGGCGGCAGCGGCCGCGAGCGTGGGCTCCAGGGCCGCCACAGGGACCCGGAGCGCCACGTACACCGCGTTCAGGCCGAGGGCCGCGATGGCGGCGTTCTGCATCTCGGGCGAGATCGAATGCGCCACCGGATCGCCGAGAACGGCGAGAACGCGGCTAGTCCCGCGAACCCGGAGCATCGCGCTCGGCGGTGAGCCGGCCCGCGGCGACGCGGACCAGCTCCTCCAGTTCGCCAAACGTCTGGCGGTACGTGTCGAGGTCGCCGCCGAACGGATCGGCGACTTCCGCGTCGGGGCCCGACCGACCGGCGAACTCGCCGAGCAGATGAACCCGGGTGTCGGGGGTCAGGTCCTGCACCCGCGCGCGGTGCTGGCGCGACATGGTGAGCACGAGATCGGACGCGCGCAGCACGTCGCGGGTGACGAGCCGGGCGCGGTGGGCCGAAAGGTCCAGCTCGTGCTCGAGCGCCACGAGGTACGCGCCTTCCGAGGCGGGCGCGCCGTCCCACGCGCCGGTGCCCGCCGACGACACCACGACGTGGTCGAGCCCCCGCGCCGCGGCAGAACTTCGGCCAGCGGGCTGCGGCACACGTTGCCGGTGCAGACGAACAGGACGCGGGTCACGGTGCGAGCCGCCCCGCGCGCGCGTGCAACTCGGCGCGCGGCAGCGCGCCCTCCCGCACGAGGCGCGCGACCGGTCCGGTGCAGTCCACGATGGTGGAAGGTGGCACGTTGCCGAGCACGCCGCCGTCGAGCACGAGCAGGGTTCCGGCCGACACCGCGTCGCCGAAATCCGCCAGGATGGCGCCGACGCCCGGCGCCGTCGGCCCGCCGGGCCGGTTCGCGGACGTCGAGGTCAGCGGCTCTCCCAGCCGCGCGATGAGATGCGCCATGCCCTGGTGCGACGTGGAGCGGACGGCGATGCCGCCTTCGGGCCCGCGCAGCGTGTCGGGCAGGCGTCCGCCGCCGGGCAGGATCAGGGTGAGCGGCCCCGGCCAGAACGCTTCGGACAGCGCGTGCGCCGCGCGCCCGAACTGGAGCCCGGCGGATTCGGCCATCCCGCGCCCGGATACGAGCATCAGGAACGGCTTGCCCGGCCCCCGCCCCTTGAGCGCGGTCAGGGCGGCGACGTCGTCACGGCGCGCCCGGGACCCGAGGCCGTACACGGTTTCGGTGGGATACGCGAGCAGGCCCGACCGGGCCACGTGGTCGCGCACGGCGGGCAGGGCCGCGTCCCAGTCGGTCCGCGAGAGGAACGGAAGGACTGTCATGGGCGCGCCAGCGCCTCCGCCATGGCGAAGTCTTCGGGTGTCGTGACCTTGATGTTCGTCGTGCACCCGGGAACGAGCACCACCGCGTCCCCCGCCGCTTCGACGATGCCCGCGTCGTCGGTGGCGTCGAGCGCGTCGCCCGCCGCCCGGTACGCCCGCTCGAGGAGGGTGCGGGGGAACCCCTGTGGCGTGAGGGCCTGCCACAGACCCTCGCGCGATGCCGTCCCCGCAACCAGGCGGCCATCAGCGCTCC
>DAINBS010000227.1:0-5656 GCA_036732805.1 Gemmatimonadales bacterium
GCCCTCGAGGTGGACAGCGGCGTGCCGTGGCACCGGGTGATCAACGCGCGCGGCGCCATCAGCCTGCCGTCCGGCGACCACTCGGCGCTCATCCAGCGCGCCCGCCTGAAGGCCGAGGGCGTCGTGTTCGACGATGATCGGGTGTCCCTGGACCGCTGGGGATGGCGGCCGCGTGCGGCGTGGGCGCGCCGCGATTGACGCTCGCGCCGGCGACGCGAAGATTCTCCCACCACCCCGGAATGAGTGACGTGTGACGGCACAGCCCACGTGGTCTCCGATGCAGCGCTCGCTCCTCACGGCGGCGGCGATGGTCCTGGTCGGCGCAGGCATCCGCGCGACGGCCTCGATCGTGAACCTGCTGCTGCTCTCCCTGCTGCTCGCCGTGAGCACGGAGCCGGCCTACCTCTGGCTGCGCCGCCGCCGCCTTGGGCACGGGGTGACCGTGCTCATCACGATGACGGGCCTGGTGGTGGGATTGTCCGCCCTGATCGCGGTGCTCGGCGTCGGCGTCGCGAGTCTGCGGGATCGGCTGCCGTTCTATCAGGACCGCCTCGCGGGAATGCTCGACGCCATGACGGCGGCGGCCCGCACGCGCGGCATCGAGATGCCGGCGGAGGGCCTGTCGAGCCTGTTGAGCGCGGAGCGGATCATCGGGCTCCTGCGGGGGCTGGTCGGCGCCGTCGGATCCGCGCTCAGCGACACGTTCCTCGTCCTGCTCATCGTGACCTTCTTGGTGCTCGACCGGCAGCGGATCGATGCGTGGCTCAACGCGGCGGAGGGCGGTGGCGCGATGCGCCGCCGGTGGGCGACCTTCGGCATGGACGTCCGTACCTACCTCTCCATCACCGGCGCGCTCGGCCTCGTCGCCGGTGCGCTGAACTTCGGGCTTCTCACCGCCGTCGGCGTGGACGGCGCCGCCATCTGGGCCGTGCTGTCGTTCCTGCTCAGCTTCGTTCCCAACGTGGGGTTTCTCCTCGCGCTCGCCGCGCCGACGCTCCTGGCGCTGCTGGCCAAGGGCGTCCTGGCAGCCGCCGCGGTGGCGGTGGGGATGATCGTGATCAACACGGTCGTCGACAACATGATCAAGCCGCACGTCATGGAGCGCGGGCTCGATCTCCCGGGCTCGCTCACGATCCTCTCGCTGCTCGTGTGGAGCTGGCTGCTGGGACCACTGGGCGCGCTGCTGGGTGTGCCGCTGACCGTCGTTATCCGCGGACTCCTGATGGAGCAGAGCCGCGCGGGACGCGCGGAGCCGGCGGCGTTGCCAACGGCGCCCGATTCCCCCGTTGCGGGACCGGCGTGAGCGAGCCCGCCGCCCGACCGGGCGGACGCCGGCGGCCGACGCCACCGACCTTGCGACTCCCGTGTTGGGTCGGCGCGGCGATCCTCGCTCTGGCCGCGCCCCATCCGGCGTCCGCGCAGTTCCGGCACTACGCCGCCTTCACCGTGGGCGCCACCTACAGCGACCTGACCGACTACCTGTTCACACTGGGGTGGCGCTGGGGAGGCACGGCCGGCCTGATGGCCGGGGTCGTCACCTTCGACTACAGCTACCTCGAGCTTGCCCCCAGCTGGACCCGGGTGGGTGGGGGCGAGATCCGGCTCGACAACCTCGACATCCCGGTTCTGCTGGGCGGCATCCTGCCGCTCGCCGGACCGCGCAACCTGGTCCGTGTGTACGGCGGTCTCAGCCTGTCGGTCAGGATCGGGTGCGCGGCAGGCGAGCTGGCGGCCTGCGACGTCGCACGGGGCACCGCCTGGTCCGTTCCGGTGGGCCTCTCGCTCATCAGGCTGGTACCAGGCGGGCATTTCGCCGGCGTCGATGTCCGATACGTGCTCGGATTCACGGAGGTATTCGAGGTCACCGAAGCGACGCAGCGCTCCTGGCAGTTCCGCGCGATGTTCGGCCTCCCCCTGCGGCGCGAGTGACAGTCGGGTTTGGGCCATGGTGACATGCAAGGCGGCATGCCGGCCCCCCGCGCTGCTCGTGCTCCTGGCCGGCGTAGCGTGCGCGCGCGGTGATCGGGACGCGGGGACCCTCGAGCGGGGAGCCCTGCCGCTGGATACGGCCGTACGGACCTACGATCTCTACGTCCCGCCCGGGGACGCGCGCGGGCCGCGACCCCTCCTGCTCGCCTTCCACGGCACCGGCGAGTCCGGGCGCGAGATGCACCGGACCACGGGGCTCGCGGCGTACGCCGATCGTGAAGGCTTCCTGGTGGCGTATCCGGACGCGGCGGTGGGGAACTGGGCCGAGGGCTGCGACTGCACGCGCGCGGACCAGCTGGGCGTGAACGACACCGGCTTCGTCCGGGCCCTCGTCGAAGACGTCGCGACACGGCATCCCGTCGATCGCGGGCGCGTCATCGCCGTCGGGTTCTCGCAGGGAGGGGTGTTCGTGCACCGGCTGGCGTGCGAGATGGCGGACCTGGTGACCGCGGTGGCGAGCATCGCCGCACCAATGGCGACGCCCATGGCCCAGCGGTGCCGGCCCAGCCGGCCGGTGTCCGTGCTCGTGGCCATGGGCACCCTCGACGATGCCTACCCGTACGAAGGGCGCGCCGCGGGGGATCGCACCACCCTCGGGGCCAGGGAAACGGCGGCGTTCTGGCGCACCGTGAACGGGTGCGGCCCCATGGCGGTCGGGACGGAGCGGTCTCCGGAGGCGGAAGGCAAGGCCGGGGCGATCGAAGAGCGATGGACCGGTTGCGACGGCGGGGTTGGGGTGACGCTCTACACGGTGGACGGCGGGCGCCATGCCTGGCGCATGTCCCGGCGCTTCGATGCGGCGGCCGTGGTGGCGGCGCTCGTGCGCGGCACCGGCGGCGAGCGATAGACGGGCGGCAATCCCCGCCGCTGGTGGCGCGGCGGGCCTGGCCGGTTCAGCTTATCACGTGCGCGTTCGAGGAGATCCATCATGTCAAGGTGCGCGGCTTCGGGGCGGCACTCGCCGGCAGTGTGCTGCTCAGCCTGCTGAACCTGGCGGTTTCCCTGATCTTCTGACCGTGCGTGCGGCTCAGCCTCCCCCCGGCTGGCCCGCGGCGCGCTTCGCCACCCGGTATCCATGGAGTGCCACATGCCCCGCTTCCGCCTGGTCCTGACGTCACTGCTCATGATGGCCGGCGTCCCCGCGCTGGCTGCCCAGGAGACGCCGTCCGACACGCTGCTCACCGTGCAGCACTATCTCGATCTCGAGCAGGTTAGCGATCCCCAGATCTCCCCGGACGGGCGGCAGATCGTCTACGTCCGGCGATGGGTGAACACGCTCGAGGACCGCTGGGAGTCGGCGCTGTGGATCATGAATGCTGACGGGTCGCGCAACCGCTATCTCACGGAGGGGTCGAACGCCCGCTGGTCGCCGGACGGGTCGCGTATCCTCTACCTGGCAACGGGCGATCCGAAGGGCAGCCAGATCCACGTGCGCTGGATGGACGCCGAGGGCGCGACATCCCAGATCACGCGCGTCGAGAAGACGCCCATGGACCCGCAATGGGCCCCTGACGGAAAGTCGATCGCGTTCGTCATGGGCGTGCCGGCGGAGAGCAAGTGGGCCATCAGCATGCCGACCCCACCCGACGGCGCGAAATGGACGGCGGCGCCGCGCATCGTGGACCGGCTGCACTACCGTCAGGACCGTGTCGGCTACACGGACCCCGTGTTCACCCACCTCTTCGTGGTGCCGGCGGATGGAGGAACGGCGCGCCAGCTCACCAGCGGTGAGTGGAACGTGGGCGCCCGGTTCGACGGGCTGCTGGAAGGCATAGGCTTCGGGTGGACGCCGGACGGCACGACGATCCTGTTCGACGGTTTGATGGGCCAGTCGAGCGACGACGTGTATGTCGTGTCGCACATCTACGCGCTCGACGTGGCGAGCGGCACCATCCGCCAGGTCACCGCCCGGCCCGGATTCTGGACCGCCCCCCTGCCGTCCCCGGACGGGCGGCTCGTCGCGTTCGCCGGATTCGACTCATCCGCCGCGACCTACAGCACGTCCGACCTGCACGTGATCCCGCTCGCCGGGGGAGAGAGCCGGAACCTGACCCGCTCGTTCGACCGGGAGATGGGTGCCGTGCGCTGGGCGCCGGATGGCGGCACGCTCTACTTCAGCGCCCCCAACCACGGCAGCCTCAACGTCTATCAGGTGCCCGCGGGCGGTGGTGCCGTGCAGGCCGTGGTCGAGGGCACGCAGGTGCTCTCCCTGGCATCCGTGGCCCCGGATCGCGATCTCACCGCCGTCGGCGTCGTCTCGACGCCGTCACGCCCCGCCGACGTGGCCCGCTACAGCCTGCGCCGGCCGTCGGGCGTCACCCGGCTCACGGACGTGAACGGCGACCTCCTCGCGAACAAGCGCGTCGGCGAACTCGAGGAGGTCTGGTACACCTCGTCGGGCGGCACGCGCGTCCAGGGCTGGATCGTAAAGCCGCCATCGTTCGACCCGGGAAAGCGGTACCCCCTGATCATGGAGATCCACGGCGGACCATTCGGCATGTACGGCGTCGGGTTCAACTACATGTTCCAGAACTTCGCCGCGAACGGCTACCTGGTCCTCTACACGAATCCCCGGGGCAGCACCGGCTACGGCACGGACTTCCACAACGGGATCGATCACGCCTACCCCAGCGTCGACTACGACGACCTCATGGCCGGGGTCGACGCGGTGATCGCGAAGGGCATCGTCGACACCACGCGCATGTACGTCGGCGGATGCAGCGGCGGGGGCGTGCTCTCGAGCTGGGTGATCGGCCACACGAACCGCTTTGCCGCCGCGGCCGTCCGCTGTCCGGTCATCAACTGGATGAGCTTCCTTGGCACGAGCGACGTGCCGTATTTCACCCAGAGCTTCTTCCGCGAGCCGTTCTGGGAGAACCCGCAGCGCTGGCTGGAGCAGTCGTCACTCATGTACGTGGGCAACGTGACCACGCCCACGGCGATCATGACGGGCGAGCTGGATCTCCGGACCCCCATGCCGCAGTCGGAGGAGTACTACGCGGCCCTCAGGCTCCGGGGCGTGGAGACCGTCCTCCTGCGGTTCAAGGAGGAGTACCACGGCACCGGCTCCAAGCCCTCGAACTTCATGCGCACCCAGCTCTACATGATGAGCTGGTACCAGCGGCACACGCGGGTCCCGGGGGCGCAGGCGACGCGATAAGGCAGAGAAGAGGGGCAGGGGGCAGAGAAGAGAGAAGAGGGGCAGAGGGGCAGAGAGAAGGGGCAGAGAGAAGGGGCAGGAGGGCAGGGAGGGCGGTCAGGCGTCCTGGTGGATCAGGCGCCAGAGGACGTCCACGGCCCGCCGCAGCGCCTGGCGGTCGGCCGGGCTCAGCCGTTCGATGTCTGCCGCGAGGCGCCGGACGCGGCGCTCCCGTCCTGCGGCGAGCAGGCGCCTGCCGGCCGCTGTCGCGGCGACGCGCGTGACCCGCCGGTCGGTCGGATCGGGCAGGCGCTCCAGGAGTCCGTCGCGCTCGAGCTGCTGCACCAGCCGGGTGATGGTGGGCGGCCGGACCTGCTCGGCCGCCGCCAGCTCGGACAGGGTGAGCGGCCCCCGGAACACCACGACCGACAACGCCGACAGCCGGGGTGCGGAGAGCCCCGTCCGCTCGTCTTCCGTCCGCAGGCGCCGCAGCAGCCGGATGGCGGCCGAGTGCAGCCGGTCGGCCGT
>DAINBS010000228.1:0-5644 GCA_036732805.1 Gemmatimonadales bacterium
CGGTGCGTCGCCCATCGCGGTCACGCTGCGCGAGGGCGTGTACCGGCTCGGCGTGGATGCCCGCGTGGGAACGCGGCTGGGCCGCGTGCGCGATCACTTCGAGACGCCGCCCATCGGACCCGGTTGGCTCGCGGTCTCGAGTCTCCTGATGGCGGTCACGAGCGACTCCGCGCCCGACCGGGCCGCGATGACGCGGCTGATGCCCGCCGACCGGGTGATCGCCCGCAACGGGGCTCCCGTGACCCTGTATGCCGAGGTCTACGACCTGCCCGACGAGCGCGGGATGGCTCGGTACGAGGTGACGTATGCCTTCGACCCGCTCGGCCACGACCGGCGCGTGACGTTCGCGTTCCCCCGTGTCCGCGCCGCCGAGCCTGTGGTGGTCGAGCGGCTGACGGTGCAGCCGGGGCTGGTGCCGCCCGGCCGCTACCGCGTGACGCTGGTGGTCCGCGACCGGATCCTCGGCCTCACGGCGCGCGCTGCTGCGCTGGACGTCGAACTCCGCTGACGACTCTTGTCAGCACGTGGCGCGCGGGACAGATTCGATCCGCCGCCGATGCTGATCAACCTCATCCCCGACTTCCTCGCCGCGCACGGTGCGCGCGATCCGCTCGACGCGTACCATCGCTATCTCGAAACCCACCGGCCGGTCCTGGGTGCGTACTGGCGCAATTACGTGCTCGACCTCGAGAGTCCGCACGCGGGTGAAGTGATCCACCGGACACTGACCGCCGACCGCCGCGACCTGTTGCACCTGCTGAACACCGTGGACGTCGTCCGGATCGCCGAGGACACGCTGCGGCTCTGCGAGACGACCTTCGAGCTGGACGTGCCGGTCGATCTGTACCTGATGATCGGCGTGGGCGGCGCCAACGCCGGCGAGCTGGTGGTGGGCGGGCGCGGCATGGCGTTCGTCTGCCTCGAGCACTTCACTGGCCGCCCCAACCCCGAAACGTACGGCCTCGGGCTCGACCCCCGGCTCCTGCCGCTCTGGATCGCGCACGAGGTGGCCCACGCGGTGCGGTACACGTCGCCGCGCAGCGAGGCGGAACTGGCGCGGATCGTCGCCGATGCGGGGGGCCTCTACGACTACTGGGAGAGCGGATCCCGGGCCTCACTGCGCGAGCTGCTCGTGAACGAGGGCCTTGCCGTGCTCGGCGCCCGGGCGGTGGCCCCCGGGTTCGAGCCCTGGGACTACCTGGGATACACGCGGCGCCAGTACCGCCGCCTGCGCGAGCTGGACGCGTTCCTCCGCCGCGCCATCGTTGCCGAGCTGGACCAGCGGGCCCTGGGCCTGCGCCTCCGGTACCTGTCCGGCGGCGTGGCGCCGGCCCAGCGCCTCGTGAGTGGCCGGGTCGTTCCCGAGCGGTCGGGCTACTACGTGGGGTGGCAGCTCGCCGACGCGGCGGTCGCCGACCGCGGCATCGCCGAAGCCCTGCGCCTGTCCGCCGACGAGGTGGTGGCCATCGACGACCGCCACGCAGGGGCCCAGTCCGCGTGACTCGGCGCCCCCGGCACGACCGCGAGGAGGAGCGTCGCGTCCACCAGACGCTGCGGGAGGCGCTGGACGAGCTCGTGCAGCACGTACGCGTGGTTCGCCGGACGCTCCCGACGATGGCTCCCCACGAGCTGGACCACGCGCAGGAACGGCTCGAGTGGCTTGCGGATGAGGTCTGGCGGCTCGCCCTGGACGAGGACCGGCCCGACGAGGGCTGACCGCAGGTCTACTTCCCCACGCAGAACGTCGAGAACACCCGGGCGAGCACGTCGTCCGGCGTCACGATCCCGATCACGCTTTCGAGCGCGGTGACGGCGGCCCGGAGGTGGGTGGCCGCGACTGCCGCGTCCAACCCCACGGCCCGCGCCGTCCCGAACGCCACGATCTCCTCGCGGGCGCGGCGCAGCGCGATCCGGTGGCGCTCCCGCGTGATGACGGGGGTGAGCCCCGCGCCCGCCCCGAGCCCGCCGAACGCGAGGACGGCCAGGTGCTCGCCCAGGGCGGCAATCCCGTCGCCGGTGAGCGCGCACACCCGGTGCTCGTCCGCCTCCTGCTCACCCGCGGCCAGGTCCGCCTTGGTGCGCACCACCACGACCGGCGCCGTGACGCTGCGCAGGAACGCCGCTTCGGCCGCCAGCGCCTGGCGGCCCGCCTCGACACACAGCAGCACCAGATCGGCCGCGGCCAGGTACCGCCGGCTCACTTCGATGCCGAGCCGCTCGATGTGATCGTCCGCCGCGCGCAGCCCGGCGGTGTCCACGAGCCGGAACGGGTACCCCCCGAACACCGCCGGCGCCTCGATGGCGTCGCGGGTCGTCCCGGGGATCTCCGTGACGATCGCCCGCTCGTGCCCGAGCAGCGCGTTGAAGAGCGACGACTTGCCGGCATTCGGCGCCCCCGCGATCACGCACAGCGCGCCGTCGCGCAGCCGCGCGCCGGCCGCGGCGGACGCGAGCAGCGCGTCGAGCGCCTCCGTCACGTCGCGCAGGGCTGCCTCCACCTGCGCCGGCGCGATCGGGCCATGGTCCTCCTCGGGGAAATCGATGTCGTAGCTCATGAGCGCATCGATCTCCAGCACGCGGTCCCGCAGGCGTTCGATCAGCGCCGACGTGCCCCGGTCCAGCTGGTGGAGTGCCGCGCGGCGCTGCGCCGGCGCGGTGGCGTCCACGAGGTCGCCGATCGCCTCCGCCTGCAGCAGGTCGAGCTTGCCGTGGAGCACGGCCCGCCGGGTGAACTCGCCCGGCTCGGCCGGGCGTGCGCCGGCGGCGCACAGGGCGGCCAGCACCTCCGCCGGGGCGAGCACGCCCCCGTGCCCCGAGATCTCGACCACGTCCTCGCCGGTATACGACGCGGGACCGGGGTACGCGACGTAGAGCACGTCGTCGAGCCACTCGCCGCTGTCGGGCGCGCGGGCGCGCGCGCGGCGGACGCGCCGCGCCGGCGTAGCACGGAAGGGCTCCACCACCTGCGCGGCCACGGCGAACGCGCCGCGGCCCGACAGGCGGATCAGCGCGACCGCGGAGCGGCCGGGTGGCGTGGCAAGGGCGGCAATGGGATCCGACAGCACGGCTGGGTCCGGGGCCTCTCGCGGGCGGGACGAAACCCAAGGATAGACGGCGCGACGGGCAGCGGACCAGTCCGCCCCTCCCCGGGCTCAGCCCTTGCCGGACTTCGTCCCGAGCTTGCGCGCCCGTTCCCGGGAGATGAGCAGCTGCTGCGGCAGGCTCGCGATGTTGCTCACCGCGTAGTACAGGTTCAGGCCCGACGAGAAGTTCAGGAAGAGGAACGTGAACATGCCGGGCATGAGGTACATCATCATCTTGGCCTGCGGGTTGGGCGGCAGGCCGCGCTGGCCGAGCCAGGACAGCAGGAACATCGACGCGCCCATCACGATCGGGATGATGTAGAACGGATCGGCGCGGGACAGGTCCGGCAGCCAGAGGAACGGGACCCCGCGGAACTCGATCGTGTTCGCGAACACGAAGAACAGCGCGAACAGGACCGGCATCGGGATGAGCATCGGGAGGCAGCCGCCCAGCGGATTCACCCCGTGCTCCTTGTACAGCTTCAGCATTTCCTGCTGCTGGCGCGGCGGGTCGCTCTTGTACCGCTCCTGGATGGCCTTCATCTCGGGCTGGATCGCCTGCATCGCCGTGGACGACCGCATGGCCTTCTGGTTGAGCGGCCACAGCAGCACGCGCACGACGATGCCGAACAGGATCAGCACCCAGCCGTAGCCGACGTTCATCGTGTCGTGCATCCACAGCAGGATGCGCACGATGAAGTTGGCGAACGGCCGGATGATGGGGCGGAACACCCAGCCGTACGGGTTGACGTCCTCCAGGTCGTGGCCGATCCTCGCGAGCCGGCGGTATTCCTGCGGGCCGAGGTAGACGCTGTGCCGGAAGCGGCCGCCCGACACCGGGAGCGAGGTCAGCAGCGCCACGTCGGTCGCGAACCGGCCGGGCTTGGGCCCCCCGACCGCCAGCGCTCCCCCGAATTGCGGCGCGCCCTCCTCGAGGGCCAGTACCGCCTGCACGAAGTACTTCGATTTGATCGCTACCCACTCGAACGGACCGGCCAGCTCCCGCCGCTCACCCGGGTCGAGGGAGCTGAAGTTCACCCGCTCCGTGCGGTTGGCCTTGGTCACCACGCTGTAGGACCGGATGTCGGCCACGGTATCGCCGTCCAGCGAGCGCAGCCGCGGGCCGAGGCCAACGGTGAGGACGCCTTCGGCGTTGCCCCCGATGTCGCCCTCCACCTCGAACCCGTAGCGGTCGGGCGCGAACAGGTACACGAGGCGCACGGGGCGCTGGCCCGCCCACCCGGTCCACTCCAGCCGCCCGCCTGCGGGACCCACGTCCACCGTTTCGACGTCCGGCGTGAAGTCACGCGCGTCGAACCGCAGGGTGTCGCGGCCTTCGACGAACGCGTACGCCAGGAACCGCGAATCAGGGGGCAGGAGCTGGGCGGCGCCGCTGTCGCCCGCCGCGAGCGCCTCGTACTCCCGCAGTGTCGCGCCCACCAACTGGGCGCCGCGGCTCGAGAACCGGAACTCGTAGAGCGGCGACGAGACCACCACGATCCGCTCGGCGGCGGTGGCCGCGGCGGTGTCGTCGGAAGCGGGCGTCCCGGCCGGCGACGGCGTGAGCGACGGCGGTGCGGCCGTGCCGGTGTCGCGCATCGCGGTATCGGGCGTGGCGAGGGTGCCGGCGGGAATCGTGTCTGCCGCGTCGGACCCGGCCGATGGCGCCTCGGTGCGATCCGGTGGCCAGATCAGCGAGGGCGCGATCGCCACGATCAGCATCATGCCGATGGCCAGTAGGAGGCGCCGGTCCATTAGGATCCTCAGGGCACCGGGTCGTAGCCGCGGCCACCGAACGGGTGGCAGCGTGCGATCCGTCGCAGGGCCAGCCAGCCGCCGCGCAACACCCCGTGCCGGCCCAGGGCTTCGGCCGCGTAGGTCGAGCAGGAGGGCGAGTATCGGCACGGCGACGGAAACGGCGACGCCGCGAACTGGTACACCCGGATGAGCCCGATGGCCATCCGGCGGGGCCAGGCGGTCAGCCCGGGAGCTGTGCGCGCCACTGATCGAGGTCCTGATGCAGGTCCGCCGGGGGCGCCGCATACGCAGGCGGCCGCGCGCGGATCAGCAGATCGAGGGCTGGGAGATGCGGCAGGAGGCGGCGACGGACATGCTCGCGGAGACGACGGCGCAGGCGGTTGCGCGCGACGGCGCTGTGCCCGAAGCGGGGTGTGATCACCCCCAACCGCGGATGCCCGTGACCGTTGGAGCACCAGATGATCTCGAGCCGAGGGGAGCGCCGGCGGGAGCCGGCTCCGAGGACCGCCTGAATCTCGGAGGCGAGCCGTAAACGCCCGCTCCGGGGGAGGCCCTCGCCCGTCAGGCCGCTCCGTGCTTGGAGGGCAGCTGCACCGCGAGGCGCCGACGACCCTTCTTGCGGCGGCGGTTGAGCACTTCCCGCCCCCAACGCGTCTTCATGCGCGCCCGGAAGCCATGCCTGCGAATGCGCCGCTTGTTCCGCGGCCGATAGGTCGGTTGCATCAGTAGTCCCCGAGTGAGCCGTAAAACGTACCCGGAACAGGGGATGCGGTCAAGGTTGACTTTTCCACATTCGCGCGGTA
>DAINBS010000229.1:0-5615 GCA_036732805.1 Gemmatimonadales bacterium
GGGCGGTTAGCTCAGTTGGTTAGAGCGCCACGTTGACATCGTGGAGGTCACAAGTTCGAGTCTTGTACCGCCCATCGCGCCCGTAGCTCAACTGGATAGAGCGTCTGGCTACGGACCAGAAGGTTGGAGGTTCGAGTCCTTCCGGGCGCATCACACGGGGCGTAGCGCAGCCCGGTTAGCGCGCCTGCTTCGGGAGCAGGAGGTCCCCGGTTCAAATCCGGGCGCCCCGACTGAACAACGTTCGCCGTTGGCCGTTAGCCGTCAGCCGTTGTTTCGCTGCATCGTCGAACTCACGGCAAACGGCAAACCGCTAACGGCAAACGTACAGGCGCCTGTAGCTCAGCTGGATAGAGCGTTGGCCTCCGGAGCCAAAGGTCCCGCGTTCGAATCGCGGCAGGCGCACTCAAACGAGCCGTCGTGCGAATTCGCCCGACGGCTCGTGCCGGTTCTCAGCTAGCCGTGCAGGCTCCCGTAGGGCATTGGGGGCCCGCTACGCGACGAGCAGCAGGCCCAGCGTCACGAGGTTCGCGCCCGCGAGCGACCACCCGACGCGCTTGAGGCGGCGTGGGTGGATCCCGACCGCGAGCACCGCGACCACCAGGAGCGCCGGGGGCGTCACCGCGGCCCCCGCCGGCCAGGGCCAGAGCCCCCGGACCGCGCCGCCGATTCCGACCGCGAGCGCGAGACCCGCAAGCGCGGGCGCGGCCCACCCCGTCCACGCCGCTCCCGACTCCGGCTTCGCGCGCGCCTTGATGGCGTGCACGCCGAATGTCGCGAGCGCGAAGCACACCGCCCACACGCCGGATGCGAGCGCCGCGCGTTCGAGGGTCACCCCGGCGGACAGCCCGATCGGCAGGAGCATCGTCGCGAGCGCCCCCGCCACGATGACCTCGACACCGAGCGACTTGGGCCGGCCCCGCAGGAGTGCCGGCGCCAGCGCGACGGCGCAGGCACCCGGCACGAGCGCCCACGCGCGGGCAACCGGTGGCGCCAGGAGCATGCCGACCGCCGCTCCTGCCGCACCGAGCAGGCCAAGAACCCAAGCCATCCGGCGGGCGGGCAGGCCGAGCGAGGCCTCGAGCCGCGCGCCGCGGACGCCGTTCAGCACGGCAAACGGCTCGCGCACCAGGAACCACGCGACCACGGCGAGCGCGAAGCCCAGCCCGGCCATCGTGATGCCACCGATGAGGAACGCGGTGAGCAGCGGGAACGCCAACTCGGCGTAGGCGCCGTACTCGCGGGGAAGGATCACGCGGGCGGTATTCATGACAAGGTGGTCATAATAACAAGACGCGCCCGGACGTGGCATCCGGGCGCGTACGGATATCGGGTGGAGGGGCTCAGCGCCGCGCGGAGACGCGTGCCGTCTTGCGCTGTTCGTGCTCCGCCCGTCGCTCCGCGCCCCGGGCCGCCCCCTCGGCGCGGCGCGCCTGGCGCCAGGCATCCCGTTCGGCCCGATCGTCACGCGGGCGGACCGTTGCGGCCTCCGCCCGGATCAATGGGCGCGATCCGATCGGCGCCCGCCACAGATCCGCCATGAGGCCCCCGGCCGGTGGTCCGAGCGGCGGCACCGACACCCCGGCGGGATCCGTGGTCAGGAACGGCGACGTCGCCACGGTGCCCTGGACGCTGTCGGCAATGCCCCCGCCCGGCCCTGCCGGGTCGCCCCACCAGTTGTTGGTCGCAACGACCGCGGAGCCTGACCCGGCCTGCACGCCATACGCGCGGTTCCCGACGTAGCGCCCGTCCATGAAGCTGAACGTCCCGGCCCCGGACGTGTAGATGCCCGATCCCGCATTGCTCGTCACGTTGTTCCATCGCCCCGTGAACGACGCCCCCGCCGGCGCGGTGAGGTACATGCCATACGTCCGCGAAGCCGTCACCACGTTGCTGTCCAGCGCGAGCGAGCCGCCGCCGAGCGGCACGTACAGGCCATACGCGCCGCCTTCGATCCGGCTCCGCCGGATCCCGCCGACGAACGATCCATAGAGCTGGGCCGTGTAGCCGCCCAGAGCCGAGTCCGCCACGACCGTGTCGCGGTCGAGCGAGAGCTGCCAGCCGGCGCCCGCGTAGTTGTAGAGATACATCGCGTTCGTCGCGCCGGCGTAGCGGTTGCCCGAGGACACCACGTGCGCGCTCTGGCCGTACAGGGCGTAGCCGCCGAGCGACGCCTCGAGCCGGTTGCCCTGGAGCGTCGCGGTCACGCTCGGACGCGACCCCCGCGGCTGCACCTGGACCGCCGTACCTCCGGCGAACCCCGCCCGCGTCACGACGTTGTCCACGAGCAGCACCGAGTCCGCGCTCAGCAGGAAACCCGAGTTGACGCTGTCGATGGTGTTGCCCACGGCCAGCACGCGGTGAATTCCACCGTAGTAGTCCGCCTGCACGGCGATGTAGGTGCCGTCGAACGTGTTGCCCGACACCTCGAGCAGCGCCACGGAGTCGCCGTACTCTTCGGCGTACACGCCGTATCCCGTGGAACAGTCGATGCGACACGTCGCGAACATCGAGTTCGTGACCGCGATCGTGCGCGCTCCCAGGTACAGGGGGGATCCCGAGATGTTGGTGAAGCGTGCGTCCTGCACCCGCACCAACGAACCACCATACAGGTAGCCGGGGTACAGCGTGAATCCGGAGTCCGGCGCCACCACCACCACGGAGTCCACGACGAGCGTGTCGAAGTCCTCGACCTCGAACGCGTAGTCGTAGGAGACGAACGGCCGGGGGATGGCAATGATGGAGTCCGCGAATGATCGGAAGCGCGTTCCGGGCTGGGCCGGGTAATACCGCCCGAAAATCGCGAGCCCGGTGTACGCCCCGCCCACCCGGTAGAGGTTCCGCTCCGACGTGACGGACCGCATATAGTACAGGTAGAGCGGGCTGTCGTTCAGGGCGTCGATCACGTTCCCGACGAACGCGGCTCGGGTGCCGGTGGTACTGCCGGACACGTAGAAGGCCTCGTCCTCCGTGACGACGATGCTGCTGTTCCGGACGTCCAGCGAATCCACCCCTTCCAGATAGAACCCTCTCGGCGTCCGGTCCGCCACCACCCCGTCGAGCGCCACGAAGGCGGCGCCGTCATCGAGGTACACGGGATAGCCATTCCCGCTCGAATCCCCGATGAACTCGGCGTCGCGCACGATCAGCGTGTCGAGGCCATAGTAGAGGCTGAATGCGCTGTACGCCTGCGGCCCCGTGAGGTCGAACCGGACGTTGTCCACCTCGATCGAGCGCACGGGACCGTTCAGGTACACGGTCTCCTGGAACCCGCGCAGTTCGAGATCGCGCAACTCGAGGCGGATTGGGCCATAGAGGCTCACGGCCTGCGAGGCGTCGGGATTCCCCCGGAGCACGGGGCGCGTGCCGTTCGCGAGCGTGTCGCCAAGCATGACGATGCTGCGGGTCAGATCCCCGGCGCGCGCGCACTGCTCGGGCGGCGGCCCGCGTGGCGGGCCGTCGCCGGCGGGCGGGGCGTCGATGCCGCCGCCGCCGGTGCACAGGTCACCCGAGAGGTAGTCGTGAATCCCCGGCGCGACGCGGATCGTGTCACCGTCCTGCACGATGAGGAACGCATACTGCGGCGTCGCGAACGGGTAGCGGGACGTGCCCAGCTGGATTCCGGCCAGCGCCGCCCGGGCTGCGTCCACGTGCCACGTTCCGCGGCGTGCGCGCACGATCACCGGCACGGTCGCCAAGATGCCCGGGCCCAGCGCCGCCGTCACCGTGGTCGTGCCGGCCGCGCGCCCCGCGAGCGTACCCTCCGCGGTGACGACCGCGATCTCGGGGTTGCTCACGACCCAGTTGACGCTGGTGCCTGCCGGAAGGCCGTTCACCGCTCCCGAGAGAAGCAGGCGGGTCTCCTGCCCCACCGCGACGTCCACCGTGTCCGGCAGGATGGTGACCCCCGTCGCCCCTTCCGCGGCGCAGGCGGCGCCAGGAGCGAGGACCAGCACGCGCTGGCCCGGGATGTCGAGGCCCACCGCGTACGAGAGCGTGATCAGCGCGTCGCGGCTGTTGACGAGCGCGTCACCATCCACGTCGCCGAGGGCCATGGTGAACGCGGGATCCACCGTGAGGCCCACCAGGGCCGACAGGATCGCCAGGGCGTCACGGCTGTTGGCGTCGCCGTCGTCGTCCAGGTCTCCCCACCGGCCAACCGCGGCGCAGTAGGTGCTCCCCACGACCGTCACCTGCGACGTGAGGTCGGCGAACGTCGCGGCCGCGGCGGCCTCGGTAACGACCAGCCCGAGCGGCGTGGACGGACCGGACACCAGGAAATCCACGGCGAAGAGGTCGAACAGTCCGTCCATTCCCGATGGCGAGAGCCCGCCCACCTTCAGCACGCCGAGGTAGGCGCTGTCGGCGGACACCACCGGCTGACCGAACGTCCCCTCCATGATCGAGGAGTACTGGAGCACCGCGGGGTCCCACGTCAGCCGCAGCGTGTAGCTGCCGAGTCGGACCGGAGACACGGCCCGCAGGTCCGCGTAGACGGGGACCCGGACCCGGCCGCCCACCTCACCGGTGAGCTGGCCGCCCACCCCGAACACCACGCCCTGGGCAATCAGGCGTACCGCCGGCAGGGCGAGCAGCAGGGCGAGGACGATCGCGGCGCGCCTCATCGGAACGACGCTCCGACATCGTCGGTGCCGGCGGCGCGGTAGATCCTGAGGATCCGGCCGTCGGGTTGACGCACGTAGTAGTCCCAGGTGAGGGGACTGCTCCGGCCCTGTCGTCGCCGGAAGACGATTCCGGCACTCGTCCACCCGGCGAGGTCCACGGCGCCGTAGACGGTGACCGCGGGACGGGGCGCCGTCGCCGAGTCCGGGGCCGCCACCGCGTAGATCTGGTTGTTGGCCTGGAACGCGAGGGAATCACCCGCCGGTGACCAGGCCGGATGGAGCGGCTGATACGAACTGTTGACCGGAAACTCGAGACGCACGGAGCTGTCGGCCACGAGCACCGACCACAGCCCCGTCGTGCAGCAGGTCTGGTACCCCGTGAACGCGATCCGCGCGCCATCGGGGCTCCACGCCGGGTTGGTGGCCGTGTAGTTGGAGACCGTGGTGCTGGTCTGCGGGCGCCCCGGGTTCGCGCCGTTCGCGTCCATGACCCAGAGGTACGGGGCGGCCCGGTCGGAGAAGAACGCGATCCGGGAGCCGTCGGGCGAGTAGGTGCCGCCGCCGTCGTACGCCGCGTTCCGCGCGAGCGTGTCCACCCCGGACGTGGCGAGCGTGATGCGGATGGGCTCGTAGGAGTAGGCCGACGTGTAGCCCGTCGTGAGGACCCTGGTTCCGTCCGGCGCCCAGCGCACGGCATGCGAAATCTCGCTGAAGCCCGCATCCGACAGGATCGGGATCGCGACGGAGTCACCCGCCGGAACGCGATACAGATCTCCGCGCAGGCCCCGCTTTCGGAGCTCGAGCACTTCCCCGCGCGCCGACGCGGCCAGCAGGGCGAGCACGCAACCCAAGCCGATGGCGAGCGCGTCCCTGAGTGCGGCCATCGGCCGGGCGCAGCTCAAAACGAGCCGTCCGTAGAGCGGTGCTCGCCGCTACGCGTCCGCCGGATCGTAGTGAAGGTGCTGTTCGTGTACTGGTGGCAGCTCCCCGCGC
>DAINBS010000230.1:0-3222 GCA_036732805.1 Gemmatimonadales bacterium
TTCCAAGCTCGACGCCAAGGTCGACCGGGTGACAGCGGACCTGCGCGCCGAACTCCTGCGGTGGATGTTCCTCTTCTGGATCGGCACCGTGGGCCCGCTGCTGCTGGCGTATCTGCTCTAGGGAAGCTCCGGCGGATCGGTTCCGGCGCCGGAAGGCCACGACGGTCGATGGCGGCAGGGGACGGCAGAAGGGGTGCGGCGAGGGGAGCGGCGTTGCGGGCACCCACCGTCACATCCGCCATGCGTGCGCCGCCCCTCGCCCACCCGGCCTAGAAGTCCAGCTCGTCGTAGTCGTCGTCGAGGCCTTCTTCGTCCTCGTCCTTGTCCTTGTCCTTGTCCTCGTCGGCGCGGTCTTCCTCGTCTTCTTCGTCCTCCCACTCCTTCGGTTCGTCGTCCGGGTCGTCGTCGGGGTCGCGTGCGGACCGTGGGATGAACGGCCCGGCGCCGAGGCCCATGGCCAGCATCTCTTCGTCGTCGTCACGGCGGCGTGTGTAGGTCATGGATCGCTCCGAGCCTGGTGCTGCATGGTGGGTTGCGTGTGACCACGCCTGGGATCGAGCCCGGCCGCTGATGGTCAGGCGTGGGAAAACCGAGGACAATCTGGGACGTGATTCGCCGTTTGGATACCTGCTAGCGGTAGCAGGGGGGGGTTGACAGCGCCGAGTGGGGGATGACGCTCGCCGCCGCGCGTCGCCGGACGAGAGCACATACCCGAGGGAATGCCTCGTGATCCCACGTGGCTTCAGGCGGTGACACGCCCGGCGGCATTCAGCGGGGTTTCACGCAACCTTCAGCGGGGCCGCCGGCAAGCCTGCTGATCCCCAACGCGCCCCGCCCAGGCTCTCGTTACCCGACCCGGATCGCGTCGATGGCCGCGAGCTCGCTGTCGCTGAACCGCCGGTTGGCGAGCGCCGCGACGCTGTCCTCGATCTGCGCCACCCGACTCGCGCCCACGAGGGCCGACGTCACCGTCGCGTGGCGCAGCACCCACGCCAGCGCCATCTGGGCCAGCGACTGGCCGCGCGCCCGGGCGATGTCATCGAGTGCCCGCACGCGGGCGACCACGTCGTCCGTGACGGCATCGCGCTTCAGAAAGGTCTGCGGCTTGGCCGCGCGCGAATCGGCCGGGATGCCGTGCAGGTACCGGTCGGTGAGCAGTCCCTGCGCGAGCGGCGAGAACACGATGCAGCCGATGCCTTCGTCCTCCAGCACCGCGAGCAGGCCCTGCTCCACGGAGCCCTGGAACATGTTGTAGCGCGGCTGATGGATCAGGCACGGCGTCCCCAGCTCCCGCAGCACCGCGGCCGCCCGGCGCGTCTCGCCGGGTGAGTAGGCCGAGATCCCCACGTAGAGCGCCTTGCCCTGGCGCACGGCCGAGTCGAGTGCCCCCATGGTCTCCTCGAGCGGCGTGTCCGGGTCGGGACGGTGGTGGTAGAAGATGTCCACGTACTCGAGCCCCATGCGCCGCAGGCTCTGGTCGAGCGAGGCAAGCAGGTACTTGCGCGAGCCCCAGTTGCCGTAGGGCCCCGGCCACATGTCCCAGCCGGCCTTCGACGAGATGATCAGCTCGTCCCGATACGCCCCAAGGCTCTCTTTGAGGATGCGGCCGAACGTCTCCTCGGCGGACCCGTACGGGGGTCCATAATTGTTGGCGAGGTCGAAGTGCGTGATGCCGAGGTCGAACGCACGGTGGGCCATGGCGCGCGCGGTCGCGTAGTCATCCACCCCGCCGAAGTTGTGCCACAGCCCGAGCGCGATGGCCGGCAGCTTGAGCCCGCTGCGCCCGCAGCGGTTGTAGAGCATCGCGTCGTAGCGCTGTTGCGAAGGTTGGTACGACACCGGGGCCTCCTTGTGGATCGGCAAGTGTCGGGGCCGGGGGCGACGGGCGCAAGAGCGGCGGGATAGAGCGGGTGGCGGGATGGCGGGATGAGCGGGATGAGCGGGATGAACGGGATGAACGGGTTGGACGGGATGGGCGGGTGGCTGGCAGTCCACCAAAGTGCGCGGCCGAGGCCGCGGCTCGGCATGAGCTGCTGACGCAGCGTCGGAGGTGCAGTTCACTGAAAACGCCGAGCCGTGAGTCCACTCGCGCACGTGCGGCGGGGACCGGCTGAGTTGGGCCGGGCTTGACTTATCGGGTTCCGTCTGGAGATTCGGCCTCCCCAGCCCGTCCCGCCCCGGGACGGACGTTGACCGCGTTGGCGTTCGCGCTGCCCGGTCTCATTCCGGCGCCACCCCCAGCGCCGCCACCAAGGAGTTGCACATGCGGTCCGTCACTTGCCGGATCCTACCGGCGCTGCTGATGCTGAGCGGCGCCGGCACGGCCCTCGCGCAGGGCATGCCGACCAGCCAGCCCGGTTACCTCACGATCTACCGTGAGTACGTGAAGACCGGTCGAGCGGCGGAACACGCCACGATCGAAGCCGGTTGGCCGGCGGCGTTTGCGAAGGCGAACAGCCCCACGAACTACCTGGCGCTGGTGTCGATGACCGGTGGCAACGAGGCCTGGTTCCTCACACCCAGCGCGTCGCACGCCGCCATGGAAGAGGACATGAAGCGCAATGACGCCAACGCGGCCTTGACGGCCGAGCTGGCGCGGCTGTCGCGGGCGGACGCGGAAGTGATTGACGAGGTCCGGACGCTGCAGCTGCGCGCCCGGCCGGACCTGAGCATGGGAGCGTTCCCCAACCTCGCCAAGGTCCGCTACTACGAGGTGACCACGTTCCGCGTGCGGCTCGGTCAGGACCAGGCCTTCGAGGCGGCATCGAAGACGTGGATGGCGTCGGCCAAGCGGAACGCCCCGAGCACGAGCTACCGGACGTATTCGCTGATGGCGGGCGGCCTGGCCGGCACGTACGTGGTCTTCGCGAGCGCCGAATCGTACGCCGAGTTCGATCAAGCGACGGTGGACGGCGACAAGATCTGGGCGGGCATGACACCGGACGAGCTGGCGGTCATGGAGAAGGCCGTGGGCGGGATCATCAACATCGAGACCCAGCGGTTCCGGGTGGACCCCGCCATGAGCTACGTGGATCAGGCCACGCGGGCCCAGGACCCCGCCTTCTGGACGCCCAGGAAGCCAGCCGGGCAGTAGGGGAAGCGTTACACGAGTCCCGGGCGGGGCACGTGGCCGGTGGTCACGTGCTCCGCGCCCAGCCGGGCGTCAGTGGATCCCGCTGAAGCGGGCCCTCGGCCCCAGTCTGTCGCCCAGGCGACGTGAGA
>DAINBS010000230.1:3322-5611 GCA_036732805.1 Gemmatimonadales bacterium
AGACGGTCCCACATGGCCGGTGACTTGCAGTGACTCGCCTTGTTCGCATCCGTCACTCCATGCCACCTTGTCAGGACCGCGGAAGCCGCCGCGGTCGCCAAGGAGGCACATCGTGGAACGCCTGATTCGCATATCACGTCGCATCGGTCTCGGACCCATGCTCATGCTCGGGGGGGCGGTGGCACTCAGCAGCTGCGCCGGCGAAACGACTCCGGCCGCCGGCGTCATCAGCGGCAACGACAATCCCCTGCTGGCCGACTGGCACACCACATTCGGCGTGCCGCCGTTCGATCTCATCCGGAACGAGCACTACCTGCCCGCCATGCGGGAGGCCATGGCGCGGCACAAGGCCGAGATCGCGGCCATCGCCGACCAGACCGACACCCCCACGTTCGCCAACACGCTCGAAGCCCTGGACCGGTCGGGCGCGCTGTACTCCAGGGTGTCCGCGGTGTTCAACGCCGTGAACGGCGCCCACACCAACGACACGCTCCAGGAGGTGGATCGGGTCCTGGCGCCGGAGCAGGCGGCCCACGCCGACGACATCAGCCTGAATCCCGGGCTGTACCAGCGGGTGAAGGCCGTGTACGACCAGCGTGACGGCCTCGGTCTCACGCCGGAGCAGCTGCGGCTGTTGGAAGAGACCCACAAGGACTTCGTCCGCCGCGGTGCCGCCCTCGACGCCGCCGCCAAAGCGCGGATGCGGGAGATCAACGGCGAGCTGGCGGAGCTGTCGCAGGCGTTCGGTCAGCACGTGCTGGCGGAGACCAACGCCTACGAGCTGCACGTGACCGACACGGCCAACCTCGGCAACCTGGGCGACAACCTCGTGGCCCTCGCCGCCGAGGAAGCGAAGAAGCGCGGTCACGACGCCGGCTGGTCGTTCACCGTTCAGCGGCCCAGCATCGACCCGTTCCTGGAATCGTCGCCCAACCGGGACCTCCGGCGGCAGATGTTCGTGGCCTACGCGATGCGGGGCGACAACGACAACGAGAACGACAACAAGACGATCCTGTCGCGGATGGCGGCCCTGCGGGCGGAGCGCGCCAAGCTGCTCGGGTATCCCACCCATGCCGCCTTCGTGCTGTCGGACAACATGGCCGAGACGCCCGAACGCGTGATGGAGTTCCTCGACCGCGTGTGGGCCCCGGCCCTGCGGGTGGCCCAGCAGGAACGGGCCGACATGCAGCAGCTGATGAACGCCGAGGGCGTCGAGGGGAAGCTCGAAGGATGGGACTGGCGCTACTACACGGAGAAGGTGCGCAAGGCCCGCTACGACCTGGATCCCGCGCTGCTGAGCCCGTACTTCGAGGTGAACGCCGTGCGTGACGGGGTGTTCATGGTGGCGAACCGGCTCTACGGTCTCACGTTCGAGGCGCGCCCCGACCTGCCGCGCTGGCATCCCGATCAGCAGGTGTTCGAGGTGAAGGAAGCCGACGGGAGCCACCTGGGCGTGCTGTACCTGGACTTCTTCGCGCGGCCGAGCAAGCGCGGCGGCGCGTGGATGAGCTCCCTGCGGCGGCAGTCGAGCCTCGACAGCGCGGTCGCTCCCGTCGTCACCACCAACTTCAACTTCGCCGCCCCGGCGGGCGACGGCCCCGCGCTCATCACGTTCGACGACGCCCTGACGCTGGCGCACGAGTGCGGGCACGCCATTCACGGCCTGCTGTCCAAGGTCACCTACGAGTCGCTGTCCGGCACCGCCGTGGCGCGCGACTTCGTGGAGTTCGGCTCGCAGATCATGGAGAACTGGATGAGCGAGCCGGAGGTGCTGCGTATGTACGCCAAGCACCATGAGACCGGTGACGTGATTCCCGACGCGCTCGTGGACAAGCTCCAGGCCTCGGCCAAGTTCAATCAGGGCTTCGCGACCGTGGAATACCTAGCCGCGTCCTACCTGGACATGGCCTGGCATTCACTCCCGAGTCCGGTGGAGCACCCGGCGCGGGCGTTCGAGCAGGCCGAGATGGACCGCATCGGGCTCATCCCGGAGATCATTCCGCGCTACCGCAGCACCTACTACAGCCACATCTTCGACGGCGGGTACTCGGCGGGCTACTACGCCTACCTGTGGGCGGAGGTACTGGACAAGGACGCCTTCCAGGCGTTCAAGGAGACCGGCAACCTGTTCGATCCGGCCACGGCCAGGCGTCTGCGGGAGTCCATCCTGTCGAAGGGCAACACGCGGCTGGGGATGGACATGTACAAGGAGTTCCGCGGGCGGGAGCCTGCGATCGACGCGCTGCTGGAGGCGAGAGGGCTGACGGGGAAGTGACACCGCTGGCCGTT
>DAINBS010000231.1:0-5583 GCA_036732805.1 Gemmatimonadales bacterium
AACGGCTAACGGCTAACGGCCAACGGCTAACGGCTAACGGCTAACGGCCAACGGCTAACGGCCAACGGCTAACCGCCAACCCTCTCCCCCACCAACGGCAGCACCCCCGTCGGCATCGCGTCCCCGATCGTGATCGCCTCCGCCAGCGCCTTGCGCCCCACGGCCAATCCGCCGTCGTCGCGGGCGTGGATCGTCGCGAGTGGTTCGCCCCGCGCTACCCGCTGACCCGGTTTGGCCGTGATCACGAACCCCACGGCGGGGTCGATCGCGTCGCCCAGCTTCCGCCGTCCGCCGCCCAGCGCCGTGATGGCCGCACCGATGGTCCTCGGCGCCACCGTGGTGACGAACCCGTCCCGCGGCGATTCCCAGACGCCCGATTTCGGCGCCTGGGGCAGGCCTGCCGGATCGTCCACCACCACGGGATTGCCGCCCTGCGCTTCGATCAGCGCCCGGCAGCGGTCCGCCGCGGCGCCGCTCGCGATGGTCTCCTCCAGCCGTCGGCGCGCCTCCCCGGCCGCCGCGGCGGCACCGCCCGCGAGCAGCATCTCCACGCCCAGGGCGAGCGTCACCTCGAGCAGGTCGCCCGGGCCCTCGCCCCGGAGCGCGAGCAGCGCCTCCTCGGTTTCGAGCGCGTTGCCGCACGCGTGGCCGAGCGGCCGGTCCATGGCGGTGAGCAGCGCCACCGTGGGGCACCCGCGCGCGGCACCGAGGGCGATCATCGTCCGCGCCAGCTCGAGGCCGCGCGCGCGGTCCGGCAGGAACGCGCCGCTTCCCTGCTTGATGTCGAGCACGAGCCCCTGGAGGCCTTCCGCGAGCTTCTTGGACATGATGCTCGCGGCGATGAGCGGGATCGCCTCCACCGTCCCCGTCGCGTCGCGCAGGGCGTAGAGCCGCCGGTCGGCGGGCGTGAGGTCGTCCGTCTGGCCCACCATCACACAGCCGATCCGCTCCACCTGGCGCCGCACCTCGTCGAGCGTGAGGTCGGTCCGGAAGCCCGCGATAGCCTCGAGCTTGTCCAGCGTGCCGCCGGTGTGTCCGAGCCCGCGGCCCGAGATCATCGGCACCGCGAGCCCGCAGGCGGCGACCAGCGGCGCCAGGATCAGCGAGGTCTTGTCGCCCACGCCGCCGGTGGAGTGCTTGTCCACGCGGGCGGGGACGCCGTCACCAAAGGCGAGCCTGCGTCCGGAATCCCGCATGGCGTCGGTCAGGGCGTCCAGCTCCGCGGGGCTCAGGCCCCGGAAGAACACCGCCATGAGGAGTGCCGCGGCCTGGTGGTCCGTGACCGAGCCGTCGGTCACCCCGGCCACGATGGCGCGCCACTCGTCGGGCGACAGCTCCTGGCCGTCCCGCTTGCGGGCAATGAGAGCCCCGGTCAACATTCCGGACCCCGACCTGTCCGGTGTCCGGAGGTCATGCCATGTCCCCGCGTCGTCCGTTCCTGATCCTGTCCCTGCTCGCGGCCGCCGTCCCCGCCGCGGCCCAGATCGATCCCCGGCTCGCGCAGATCGACAGCCTCCACGACGGGGTCCAGCCCGCCGCGGCGTTGGCCGCGGCACAGGCGATCCTGGCCGCGGAGCCCGCGAACTACGGCGCCCTGTGGCGCGCGTCGCGGTCGCAGGTGGACGTGGCCAGGCAGATCAAGGGCGAGCACGAGTACACGCGGCAGGTCCGCGACAGCGTGTACGCCGTGGCCGAGCAGTACGCGCGGCGCGCGGTGGCGACGGACTCGACGGACGCCGAGGGCCATTTCGTGCTCGGGCTCGCGCTCGGTCAGCTGTCGCGCACGCGCGGCGGCAAGGAACGGGTGCGGTTCGCCAAGATCATCTATGACGAGACCGCGCGGGCCCTGGCCATCGACTCCGCGCACGCCGGGGCGCACCACGTGATTGGCGCGTGGCACGCCGAGATCATGCGCCTGTCGGGGATCACGAAGTTCTTCGCCAAGACCCTGCTGGGCGCGGGGTTCATGAACCGGGCGGCGTGGGACTCCGCCGCCGTGCACCTGGAGCGCTCGGTGGCCCTCGACCCGGACTTCATCCAGCACCGGCTCGAGTTGGCGGAGATCCATGCGGACATGAAACACTGGGGCGAGGCGGAGGCCCAGCTGCTGGCCATCCCGGCCCTCCCCAGCCGTGACGTGCTCGACGACGACCACCGGGCGGCCGCGGCGGCGCTGCTCACCCGGGTCCAGGGGGAGCTGCGCTCGTAGCGCGCCGGTCGCCCTCAATCGGGCAGGTGGCGCTTGATCCGCCGGCGGGCCCGGCGGAATTCGCGCTCGGCGTCATCCCGGATGTCGCCCACCCGTTCCGAGGCCTGGTCGCGCATGCGGCGGAGGCCACGGCCAATCCGCCGGCGCGTCACGGCCCCCTGGGCCGGCGCCAGCAGCAGCGCCGTGCCGGCGCCCACCAGCGCTCCCACCACGAACCCGACCAGGAACCCCAGGCCCGAACCCCCGCGCGGCTCGGCCAGTTCTTCCTCCCCTGTCGGCTCCTCGAAATCCTCGTCGTCCCTGTCGTCCTTTGCCATCGCGCCCTCCGCACGTTCGGCACCCATCCGTAACTTCAAGCTCCATTCTATGTTACCGCCTTGACGCGGGTCCGTCGAGTCCGCCAACTTGTTTCCCGTCCTGATCCCGCGCCCGATGCCCGAATCCACGCCCGAGCCCACCTTGGAAGTCACCGACCAGCATCTGCGGGATCTCCAGCGCGAACGGCTGCACCTCGTGACGCTGGTGGACATTCTCCAGGACATCGCCGGCACGCTGAACTTCGTGGACGTCCTGCAGACGATCACGCAGAAGCTCGGCGAGATGTTCGGGCTCGACCGCTGCTCGATCTTCCTGACCGAGCGCAGCGGCAACACGGCCCGCCTCGTCGCGTCGTACGAGGACCCGAGCATTCGCAACTACGTGGTGGACCTCGGGCGCTACCCCGAGCTGAGGCGGTCGCTCGTCTCGGGCGAGGTCGTGTTCATTCCCGACGTGCAGGACGATCCCAACCTCGCGCACATGCGCGACGCGCTCGCCAACCGCAACGTGAAGACGATCACCGTCGTGCCGATCACGTGGCGCCGGGTGGCGATCGGCGCGATCTTCCTGCGCACCGACCGCGAGGGCGCGGCGTTCTCCGAGGAGGACATCGCCTTCACGCAGGCGGTGGCGGCCGTGGCGGCAAAGTCGCTGCGCGTGGTGTACCGGTACGAACGCCTGCTGCGGCGGCACGCGGAGCAGACCGAGGCGGCACGGCGCTCGGAGCGCGAGCGGATCGCGCTCATTGCCTACCTGCGGCGGCTGATGGAGGCCGTGGCCGAGCGGCACGGCCAGTCCGAGGAGCACCTCGGCCGCACGGTCGCGGACGAGTTGGATCGCCTCGTGGACATCTCGATGGCGGTGTTGGCCGAGGAAGGAAAGGGACGATGATGGCGTACGAGGGCGGCGTGCTGGGCATGGGAACTGGCCTGCTGCGGCGGCTGCGCGGAGTGCTCGAGCGCGATTTCGGCGAGCAGGCGGCGACGGCGCTGCAGGAGGCGGGGTATGCCGCCGGCGAGGACCTCTACGAGGCGTGGGCCGCCTGGGTCAACAAGCGCGCGGGCCTCGCGGACCCCGGCCAGCTGGGGGCCGAGCACCTGAGCCAGCTGCTGAGCGAGTTCTACGCGGACCTCGGCTGGGGGCACCTCTCGGTCCAGCGGCTGGGCGCCGCCCTGGCCGTGGACGCCGCGGACTGGGCCGAGGCCGATCCCGACGCCGGGACGGCGGCACCGTCCTGCCACGTCACGTCCGGCGTGCTCGCGGGTATGCTGGGCCGTCTGGCGGGGGAGCACGTGGCGGTCATGGAAATCGAGTGCCGGAGCCGCGGCGACACGCACTGCCGGTTCCTGGCCGGGGCGCCCGAGACGCTCCAGGCGGTGTACGACGGCGTGAACGAGGGGCGGGACTACCGGGACGTGCTCGGCGGCTGACCCGCCGCGCCCAGCCACTGGGCGTAGTCCGGACGGACCACCAGCTCGCCGCCCGAGACGATCTCCCGGTCCCACGGGAGCACGATCAGGCTCTCCGACTTGAGCGCGCAGAAATCCGGCTCGTAGCGGCCGGTCGAGAACGACACCGCCGTGCGCACGTCGGCCGGCCGGAGGCCGCGCACGGTCGCAAGCGCCAGCTTCAGCGTGTCGCCCGAATCGCACGTCTCGTCCACCAGGAGCACCCGCCGGTCCAGGATCGCGGCGGGCGGCGGGGCCGTCACCAGGGTGGGCCGCACGTGCGCGCGCGAGCGGGTCACCGCCATGGACGTAAAATCGCGCTGGAGGATGGACGCGATCACCGCCGCCGGAATGACTCCCGCCTTGGCGATCCCCACCACGATCTCCGGGTCGTACTGGGTCGCGACCCGCAGGGCGAGTCCGCGGCACAGCTCGCCGAAGAACGCCCAGTCCACCTCGAGGACGTCGCGTGAGGGGCTGGCAGAACGAGGGGTCATGGCGGATAGTACGCCGCGGACCTGGGGGCTGCAACCCCTAACCCGCGCGTTGCCAATGTGTTGGGCCGACCATATCTTGTCGCGAAGATGAGCTTCTGGGATCGCCTGTTCCGCGGTCGGCGGCGGGAGGTGCTGCTACCGCAACGGCTCGACTACCTCAACGAAGCCCTGGCTCTCGAACGGCAGGGCGATTACGACGCGGCCCTGACCTCCTACAGACTCGCGCTTCGGGACCACCCGAACGACCTGCGGGTCCTGCAGAACATGGCCATCGCGTACACCAAGACCCACCGCTACGACGAGGCCATCCGCATCTACCGGCGCGCGCTCGAGGTGGACGGCACGCTGGCCGGGGCGCACTACGGCATCGCCTTCCTGCTGATCCGGCGGGGCGACAACGAGACCGCGGCACTTCACCTGCGCGCGTTCCTGGGCCATCCGCCGCGCGGCCCGGAAGCGCAGCGCTGGATCGAGCACGCCGAACAGGCACTCACCCAGATCGGAGAGGGAAGCTCCTGAGACCGGTCCTGCTCCTCGCCGTCCTGGGCCTTGCCTGCACGGCCATCACGGGCGACTTCAGCGAGGTGGTGGGGATCCGGTACACGGGTCCCACGGCACCGAGCCTGGAGGAGCAGGATACCCTCACGCTCACCGCGGTGGCCCTCGACATCGACGGCAACGTGCTGGCAGAGGTGCCGGTGATCTGGCGGGTCCTCGAGCCGGACTCGGTGGTGCTCCCGTTCACGCTCGACTCGCTCACCGGACTGGTGACCGGTATCTTTGCCGGGCCCGGACGGGTGCAGGGCATCGCCGACGGCCTGCGGACCAGCACCATCACGGTGACGGTCCTCGCGGTGCCGGACTCGATCGCCGGGGTCGAGCCCACGACCGTGACCGTGGACGAGCTGGAGACGGAATCCCCGGCCCTGGTCGCCGTGGTGTACGACGTCAGGCTGACAGGCCAGGCCACCGGCATTCCGGGGCGGTCCGTGCGGTTCTCCATCGTGGAGCCAGCGCCCGGGACCCCGGCGGCGTCCCAGGTCGCGATCGGGCTGCCGGGGCAGCCGGTGGGCGCCGATTCGTTCACCGTCACGGCCACGTCGGGCGCGGG
>DAINBS010000232.1:0-5581 GCA_036732805.1 Gemmatimonadales bacterium
CCGACCCTTCGCGCCGCGCCAAACCGCACCTCGATCCAAGCCCGGGCGTTTGGCGACCCCAGGGCGGTCCAGCCGTTCCGGGCGTAGCGCGTGAACGCGATCCGCGAATCGCGGATCTCGTCGAGCGCGGAGGTCGACGACACGTACGACGCCGTCAGCGTCGCACTGAATGCGAGGTTGGCGGGCTCCGGGGTCGCCGGCGGCGCGGGGAGCGCGCCGCGGCCCCACGCCTCGAACTCGGTCACGCCACTTGCGGATCCGTCACGGTGCGTCAGGACGACCCGGACCCTCGAGGCGATGATCTCGTCGAACGACACCGCGTTGGCGCGGCGTCCCTCGGGGGCCGGGGGCCGGCGCCGCTGTCCCGGGATCTCGCGCCACTCCCCCTCGACCCACGCCTCGAGGCGGTAGTCGGCGGGCGGGCGAACGGTGGTTTGTTGATCGCCCGAGCGGAGACCGGCCGGGGCCGAGTCGCCGACCACCGACGAGCCCCCCTCCGCCAGGAGGTCGGCCCGTCCGGTATCGTCGAGGAAGTAGAGCTTGACCGTTTCGACGGAGCGTTCCACACCGAAATCCACCTCGAACCAGTCGGTGGCGTTGACCGAGCCCTCGGCCGTCCACCGGTTCGGGGGCGAGCGGTGATACCAGATGCCCCCGTCCACCGCGTAGAACGGCGGATGCAGGGGCGCGCTGTAGGAGGCCGTGGCAAGCGGGAACGCGGCACCCCCGTTGTTCACGGCCCAATTGTGGAGAGGCGACGGGAGCGACGGGAGCGACGGGAACGACGGGATGCGCGCGGAGACAGGGCCGAGGTCGGGGCGGTTGGCTACGCGACGGCGGTTGACGAAGAGGGTGAGTCCCCTGCCCCGGTTGTAGCGGGTGCCGTCTCGGTCCCAGACGATGGAGACCGTGTGGCCGTGGTAGGCCACGTCGTCCAGGGCGAACCAGTCCCAGTCACGGGGCACCAGCGGGTTGACCTCCAGGGTGTCATCGGCACGCGGTCGCAGTCCAACCAGGCCCGTGACGACCAGATCGACGTACCCGGAGTGGAAGTAGTGTTCGCTGTGGTAGAACGTGTCGTGTCCCGCCCAGGAACCCGTCGCGGGATCGGCCGCTTCGGCAACGTACGGCCGCCCCTCCCGACGATGGGTGCGCGCGTACGTGCGCAGCAGCGCGACGTAGTCCTCCGCAGTCACGTAGGCTTGCTGGTAGTCGTTGAGGAGGTTCGCCAGCGCAACGAGGGTCTGCGTCGTGGCGTAGGGCCACGAGTTCCCGCTCCACATGCAGCAGCGGGGTGAGACCTGGAACTGCGGGTCCCCCCGCTCCACCGTGGTGGGCCCGAACGGTGCGGCGAAGTACGCCGTGTCCATCAGGAACTTCCACGCCGCTTCGTATCCGGGGTCGGGCAGCCCGAACTGCCACGGCACATAGCCGATCAGCTCGCGCCCGTGCGGGTTGCCCGCGAAGGGGCCCGTCTCGTACGTGAGGCTCTTCGCGCGGATGCCACCCTGTTCATCGTTGGCGAACTGGTGGAAGAAGAACTCGCGGTCGGGGTCCCAGAGTTCCTGCTGGACCCGTTGCTTGAGCGCCGCAGCCCGATCGGCGTACTGCCGTGCGGTCTCCGGTTGCCCGAGCACGGCCGCGGCCTGCGCGATCGCCCGCGCGTCGGCGTACAGGTAGCTGTTCAGCGTCGGGCGGAACCCCTCGGCGCCGCGATCGTGGTCGTTCGTAAGACGGCTGTTGATGTTGAACTCCATGCCGTCGTGCATGCCGTCCCAGCGGAACATGCCGTGGGCCGAGTCCCAGCGCTCTTCGGTCCATCCGGCGTACTGGCTGAGCATGTGCGGAAACACCGCTCGCAGGAACGCGGTGTCGCCGAGCGCGAGGTAGGTGGCCCACATCGCGTCGCCGTACCAATTGCTGTAGCTGCGGGGTTCTGCCCCGGGGGTCTCGAACCAGTAGCGCGCGAAGTCGTCGATGGTGCGGCGGTCCTTCAGCCACCGGACCTCGTAATGCTGATGGCCGAGGGGACAGCTGATGGCTCCGTAGGCGCCGGACCAGAAGGGGCGGTCGATGAACTCGGTGAACGTGTAGCCGGTTTCCGGGGACCCATAGGTGAGGTGCTTGGTGATGACCTCCCAGCGGTAGTAGTAGGTCGCGTCGATCACCGAGTCCGGGGACTCGAAGAAGGGGATGTGCGCAGCGTACCAGTCCCAGTCGCGGTTGTCCCACCAGGCGTGGCGGCCGAGCAAAGCGCGGTGCGGCAGGATCGGCTCGTGCGGCGCGGCGCAGGCCGCCATGATCACGGCCATCCAGAGAGCCTTCACCCCTGGGATCGAATTCGCCATCGTGTCATTCCCCCGCCGGATCGCCGCACCGGTGACTCCTAGTATGACCGAGCGCGCAGGGGTAGGCCAGTCGGTTCGGCTTCACGCAGCGGCATTTCGACGGCAGGGATCCTTGCGCCTACCACCGGCGGCACTCAACCATTCCAGGCAAAGACACGGCTACCTCCCCAGCATCAGTTCTCACAATCCAAGGACTCGCGACCATGCCGAAGAATCCCGTGATTGCCAACCAGAAGAAGATCCTCGCCAACCAGGAGAGGATCCTCACCAACCAGAGGCGGATCGAGCGCAATCAGTCCAAGCTCGACAGAATTCTGGCTAACCAGAAGAGAATCATCGCCAATCAGAAGAGGATCCTCGCCAAGAAGTGACGTGTGGATCGAGCCAGGATCCCACCATCGTGCTGCTGTTCGCGTTCACGCAGCGGTACTTCGTGCAGGGGATCCAGATGACGGGGTTCAAGTAGACCAGGTCCGAGAGGGGACGCGGTCACGCCTGGCGCGTCGCCATCTGATAGCCAACGGCCTGCGGCCGGGCCCCCCCCGGACCGCAGGCCGTTCGCACAGCTCCGGCGAGTGTCCGCAGCGGCGCCTACTGCGACGCGGCGGCCTGCACGAGGTTGATCTTGAATGGACCCTGCCCGTGCAGCTGAATCACGGTCGCCCCACGCGCACCGCCGAAGTGCGGCTTTATCGCGGGCAGGTGCAGGTAGTCGCCCACTCCGTAGGCCTGGAGCTTCGACTCGTCCGCCCGGGCGCCCATGGCCAGGAGGAGCGTACCTGAGATGACCGTCAGATTCTCATCCGCCGGATGGAAATGCGGGGGAAACCGGTAGCCCGCCGGGAAGCTGAGCCGGAGCGTATACGGCCCGCTGGCGTCGGGGTTCCCGTCGATCACCGCGATCTTCATTCCGGGGTCGAAGCCCGGCACGGCGATGTCCGCAAACGTGATGCTGCTTGCCGAGACTGCGCTCATGCCGCCCATGGCGTCGGTCGATTCCTGCGCGACCGTTTCCGACGCCACTGCCGCGGTAAGCACCGTCGCGATGAGGATGCTGGGGTAGCGAAGCACTGCGCCTCCCTTTTGAAGGACGACACACGACGAACCGACAGCGGGGGCACGCGGCGCAGCCGCCGTGAGGCCCTGGGCCGCGCAGCCCCGCTCGCTGGGGATGGCCAACCCGAAGGTGAAATGCTCGGTGGGACGGTCGGTGCGGGCTGGGGGCCGCCCAGCGCCCTCGGGAAGGTCAAGGCTAAATCCTATTAGCCTACTCCCCATTTCACAATGCCCTGTGGACTGCCCTATCCGGGCCCGTTCCCCCCATGGCTTCCACGAGCTTCAGCCCACGACCGCCACGACAAGCGACCCGTAGGTCTCTCTTCCAGAGAGTCCCGCGCTGAAGTGCGGGCTCGGCCAAGGGACGGACAGGCCAGCAACCGCATCGCCGAGGCGACGCGTGGTGGCGGGCGGTGCGGGCGGCGGGGTGTCATGTCCATCAGAAGGACACCGGGGCGCGGCGGCCACAAGGGCCCGCGCGACGTTCTGGTACTCCCGCGAATCGTCCGGTACCCCGCCGGCGGCGGCCGGTGCCCACATTGGTGCCATGCGGGACGGACTGCTGGCCGACGTGCGGCGGGTGATCCGGCTCCGGCATTACAGCCGGCGCACGGAGCAGGCGTACGTCCGGTGGGTGCGGCGGTTCGTGCGCTTCGCGGGCCTGCGGCATCCTCGCGACCTCGGGGATCGTGACGTTACGGCCTTTCTGACCGACCTCGCGGTGCGGGGCCGGGTGAGCGCCGCCACCCAGAATCAGGCGCTTGCCGCGCTCCTGTTCCTGTATCGCGAGGTGCTCGGCTGCCAGCTGGGGTGGCTCGACGGCCTGGTGCGCGCGCGGCGGTCATCCCGACTCCCGGTGGTGCTGTCGCCGGCCGAGGTGCAACGGGTGCTCGAGCACATGACGGGCGTGTCGCGCCTGGTGGCGTGGGTGCTGTACGGCGGGGGCCTGCGCCTGCAGGAGGGGTTGCGCCTGCGGGTCAAGGACGTGGAGCCGGGGCGCGGCCGGATCACGGTGCGTGAGGGGAAGGGCGGGCGGGACCGTGTGACCACGTTCCCGCGCGGGCTCGCCGCCGACTTGGCCCGGCACGTCGAGCGGGTGAGGCGGACCTTTCTCCAGGATGCGGCCGACCCGGCCTATGCCGTCGCGCTCCCGGGCGCGCTGGCGCGCAAGTTCCCGAAGGCCGGGCGGGAGTGGCCGTGGCAGTGGGTGTTCCCCGCCACGCGGACGTATCGTGACCGCGGCTCGGGCCAGGTGCGCCGGCATCACCTGCACCCCACGGTCGTCCAGCGTGCCTTCCGCCAGGCGGTGCTCGCCGCCGGCCTGAATCAGCGGGCCACCTGCCACACGCTCCGTCATTCCTTCGCCACGCACCTGCTCGAGCGCGGGAGCGACATCCGGACCGTGCAGGCGCTGCTCGGGCACAAGGACGTCCGGACGACCATGATCTACACCCACGTGCTGAACCGGCCCGGCCTTGGCGTCACGAGTCCGGCGGACTCGCTCCTGTAGCCTGGCGCGACGGGGGGCGGGGGGGTCTTGTATGGCCAGTTGTCGGCCCGCATGTTATACAGCAGCACGCCTCGCAGCATAACACGCTGCGGGCCAGACTCACCGCGGCGATACGCCGTGAGCTGGCAACAAGTTGGCGAGCGATACGCGGCCGGAGGGAGTGGCGATATGCTGCGAACGACGCGCTGCGTAATCGGTTAGGCAGGTCAGTCCAATTATGAGTTAGATGTTATTGGTGAAGAGGTTGTTCACCGACGCTCCCTGAGGCGCTGAGCTGGCGTTGTGAAGCCGAGCGCGGTGTGCCGCCGCTCGCGGTTATAGTAGCGCAGAAACTCCGGCAGGGCTTCCGCCCGCCGCCGCGACGACCCATAGGCCGCCGCGTAGGCCCACTCGTTGAGGCACGTCCGGATGAAGCGCTCCGCCTTCCCGTTCGTGCGCGGCGTGTAGGGCCGGGTCCAGAGGTGCCGCTGCCGCAGCTGCCGCCGCTGGGCCTGAAATAGCCCGCCGCGATAGCCGCTCCCGTTATCCGTCATCAACGCCCGGATCCGCACCCCCTGCCGAGCAAACCACGCCGTCGCCTGCGCCAAGAACGCCGCGGTGCTCACCGCCCGCTCGTCCGGGAAAAGCGCCGCATACGCCAAGCGGGTCGCATCATCGATCGCCACGT
>DAINBS010000233.1:0-5569 GCA_036732805.1 Gemmatimonadales bacterium
GAGTCGCGCTCTGAAGAACGCGCTCGGCCAAGCAACCAGACCCTGAAGGGTGATCGCGGGGCCGGTCCGCGCTCTCGTTCCTGGCGCCCGCACGGGCGCCTACGCCCGCTGGCCGTTTCACGCGAACTATGACGTCGATCCCGAGGGGCGACGGTTCGTGGTGGTCAAGCGGTCGTCGGACACGCCCCACCGGATCGTGGTCGTCCTCAACTGGTTCGACGAGTTGCGGCGACAGGTGAGCAGGGTGCCGTAGGGTGCGGGTCGGACCGACACGGTAGGTTTACGCCGGCAGACTGGTCGGAGAGGGGCAGCCATGCTCGATGGGTCGTCGCGCACTCGCAGCCGCGGAACGCTCCGCGGATCCGCGTCGTCTTCGCTCGCGGCGTGCCTCTGCATGGCGGCGGCCCTGGCGGCCTGTGACGAGACCTTCGAGCCGATCGCGCCAAGTGCGCTCGCCTTCTCGGTGTTCGGCTACCTCGATGCCTCGGCGGATACGCAGTGGATCCGCGTCATGCCCATCCGTCCGCTGCGGACGACCTCGGCGGAGCCGCTCGACGCCCAGGTGACCCTCGAGGTGCTGGGCACCGGCCGGATCATCGAGCTGCGGGATTCCATCTTCAGGTTCTCGCCCTATTCGGACCCGGACCCGGGCGCCGAGGGCGTGTACGTCCACAATTACTGGACGCCGGAGCCGATCGAACCCGGGGCCAGCTACCGGTTCTCGGCGACGCGCGACGGCAAGGAACCGGCGGAAGCGGTCGTCGAGATTCCTCGCGACTTTGACGTCGAGGTGGCGATCTATCAGGGCCGCGATTGGGGGGAAGGCGACTCGCTGCGGGTCATGGGCGTGAAGCACCTGCCGTTCGTCACGACCATCGTGCACTACGCCGACAGCTGCGGGACGGGTGAGACCACATCCCCGAACCGACCCAGCTCGGCCGATGACGGGGTCCACCTGAGGGCCATCCAGCAGCCGCCGGTCACGGAGCGCTCGGGCTGCGGCCCACTCCTGGTCGAGAACCGGGCCCTGTGGATCGTGGGATCGGCGGTCGCGTGGCCGGCCGGCGGGTATTCCCCCGACGCGCTCGGCGACTCGGGCTCGACCTCCAGCGTCACGAATGCGGTGGGGTTCCTCGGAGGCGTGCTGACCAAGGTCATTCCCTACGAAGCCTGCCGGTTCGAGACCCAGGGGGCGCCGGTCCCGGAGTACTGCCGGCTGCGGTATAACCGGGAAACGGCGACGGTGACGGGCACCGTCAGGGAACCGTTGTGCTACGGGCTCCTGGACTCGGTCACGGTGCGTCTGACGGAGCTGGGCCGGGATCCGGCCAGGGTCAGAACCGTCCTCACCACCCGGGCGGGGGAGTTCCTGATCGGCGCGCTGGAGCCCGGGATTCCGTACGCGCTGTCGGTGCGTGCCCCGCAGGTTCCCATTGACTCGGTGTTTGACACGCGTGCCTGGCGGTATGTGTACACGGAGTGGACAGACGTCCACACGCTGCACACCGACACCCTGACGCTCATGCCGGGCCAACGGCTGGAGTACGCTATCAAGCTCGCGCGGTTGTTCCCGTGTGGAGCGGGAACGCTGTTCGGCACGGTCACCGAGACGCTGTGCGGCGACGGGCCGATCGACTCGGCCACGCTGGAACTGACGGAGCTGAACGTGACGCCCCCGGATAATCCGAGGACCCACATTGGCCGCACCAACGGGAACGGGGAGTTTCTCATCACCGGGCTGCGGCCCCAGTTCATACACTTCCTGCGGGTGCGTGGTCCCGATACCGTCGTTGACTCGGTGTACAACCCCGAGACCGGGCGTTGGGACCGCGTGTTGGAGAACGTCTACTCCGAGCGCATCGACTACCTGAGGTTCCTGCGCGACCAGGTGGTGAAGTACGACGTCTGGCTCGGTCGGTTGACGTCGTGCAGTGAGCCGCCCCCGGGGGCGCCATGAGCACCGTGCGACGCGCCGGGATCGCGGTGGCGGCCGCGCTCTGCTGCGTCCCGGCCGCGGCCGCGGCCCAACAGGCGGCGATGCTGGGCATCGTGGCCGACTCCGCGACGGGCCGTCCCATGGAGCGCGTGGCCATCACGCTCGAGGCCGACGGGCGTCCCGCCTATGGCACCGCGACCGACCGGAACGGCTTCTACCAGATCCCGGGAATCAGTGCCGGGACGTACACGCTGCGGATCGCGCTGCCGCGCGAGTACCAGCCCTATGCGACCCTGGCCGCCGGTGAGCGGCGCAGGATCAGCGTCCGGCTGGCGCAGGCCGCCGTGGCGCTCGACACGATCGTGGTGAGCCAGGAGAGCGGCGCCGCCGTCAGCGACCTGGGGCGCCAGGTCGTGACCCCCGCGGATGTGGGCCTGGTGCCCGTGCCCGCCGGAGCCGGCGACCTGGCGACGTATCTCCAGACCCTCCCCGGCGTCACCACCACCGGCGATCGGGGCGGTCAGCTCTTCGTGCGCGGGGGGACGCCGGCCGACAACCTGGTGCTCGTGGACGGCATCCCGGTGTACCAGCCCTTCCATATCGTGGGATTCTTCTCGGTGTTCCCCGAGGATCTGATTGCCAGTGCCGACTTCTATCCCGGGAGCTTCGGCGCCCGATACCACGATCGCACGGCGTCGGTGCTGGACGTCCGGCTCCGCGAGGGCCATCCGCACGGCTTCCGCTACACCGCATCGGTGAGCCCGTTCATCGCGGAGGGGCTGGTGGAGACGCCGGTCGCCGGGATGACCGTGCTCGCCTCCGCGCGTCGCTCGCTGATCGAGGAGACGAGCGGCGCCCTGGTGGGCGCCACGCAGCCGCTCACGTTCGAGAGCCAGCTCCTCAAGCTGACGTCGAGTTACCGGAGCAGCGAACGATGCTCCGCGCTCGCCCTCCGCACCGCGGACCGCGGCCGGCTCGATCCCGACGAGCCGGAATCGATGGTCGCGTGGAAGAACCTGCTCTTCGGCCTGCGGTGCGTCACCCTCCGGCCCACCCAGCTGCTGGAGGTGAACTGGAGCTACAGCGGCTCCGGCAGCGACGCCGTGGCGCGCGGGTCATCGCGACTCCACTCGAGCGTGTACCGCGTGCAGCACGACCTGCACATGACTGGTCGGATCGGCTCGCTCCCCGTCGAGGCCGGCTATGAGCTGTACCTCGAGGCGATGGCCTACGATGTCACCGAGCTGCTGATCGGTCCGGCCTCGGGGCATCACGAGGTGTGGGGCTTCAGCGCCTACGCCGAACCCACCCTGCGTGTCGGCAGCCGGATCGAGGTGAGGCCCGGCGTGGCCCTCATCGCCTCCCCGGCGGCGGGCGTGGAGCCGCGGCTCCGCGCACGCTGGGAACCCGCCGGCACCGGGAACGGCGCGCTCCAGGGGGCGGTGGGCCTGTATCGTCAGAGTATCGTGGGCCTGAGTGACATGCGTGACGTCAGCTCGGTGTTCGTCGCGTGGATGGCGGCGCCCGACGGCGTGCCCCTCAAGGCGCTGCACGGCATGCTGGGCTGGCAGCAACCCCTCGGCGGCGGCCTCCGGTGGTCGGTGGAGGGCTACTACCATCGCCTGACGGGCATCCCCGTCACGACGTGGAGCGCGGTGGCGCAGTTCGCCACCCGGCTCGGTCGCGCCGACGGCACCACGTGGGGAGCCGACGCGCGGGTCGAGTACGCGAGCCCTCGCGTCCGCGGCTTGCTTGGCTACGGGTACAGCTGGACGCGCTACGAGGCGGCGCAGCGCGAGTTCGCCGACTGGTTCGACGAGCCGGTGCAGAGCTACCATCCTCCGCACGATCGACGCCATCAGGTCAACGCCGTTCTCGCCCTCGACCTTGGGGCCTTCACCGCCTCGGCGCGGTGGCAGTTCGGATCGGGGCTGCCCTTCACTCGGCCCATCGGCTTCGACGAGACCTTCGACTTCACCAGGGGCCTGTACGAGGTCAGAACCGACGTCGGTACCACACGGCTCCTGCTCGACAGGCCCTTCACGGGGCGACTGCCCACGGTGCACCGCCTGGACCTGTCGCTGGAGCGGACGTTTCACCTGTCGTTCGGGCAGATCGTGCTGCAGGCCGGCGTGATCAATGCCTACGGCCGGCAGAACATGTTCTACTACGACCTGTTCACCGGACGGAGGCTGGATCAACTGCCGCTGGTGCCGTATGCGTCGGTGACGCTGCGCAGCAGGTGATGACGGGCGGCCGCGCGCCACCGCCCGCGGCTCCAAGCCTACTCCGCCCGCACCTGCGCCACGATCCGCGTGCCGGTTGTGTGACTGGTGCATATGTCGAAAATTCGCTACTATTTCGACATATCATCGCGACCTGTCGATTCGCACGACAGGTCCCCCCCAAACCTGTCGACCGGATGGCCTGGCCGCGCACATGACAAGTCTTGATCCCGCAACGGCTTACAATGACCTGCCTCTGCTCCCGCCTCGCGTGGACCTGGAGAGCCGGGCGGTGCTCAAGGCCTGCATCGAGGCCCGGGCGGCGGTGGCGGAACTCAGGCAGGCGGGCCAGCTGGTGCCGAATCAGGATGTGCTGATCAACACCATCCCCCTGCTGGAGGCGCGCGCCAGCTCGGAGATCGAGAACGTTGTCACCACCACCGACCAGCTTTTCCGCTACGCCCAGCCCGACCGCGAGGCGCTGGCCGACCCCGCGACCAAGGAGGTCCTGAGGTACCGAACGGCATTGCGCCAAGGGGTGGCGTCCCTCGAGAAGCGGCCGCTCTCGACGGGGACCGCGGTCGAGGTCTGTCGCACGCTTCTGGGCGTGAGACTCGACGTGCGCCGGGTGCCGGGGACCAAGCTGCTGAACGAGGGCACGGGCGAGGTGGTGTACACGCCGCCCGTGGGTGAGACGTTGCTCCGGCAGCTGCTGGCGAACTGGGAGCGGTACCTGCACGAGGCCGGGGACGTGGATCCGCTGATCCGCATGGCCGTGGCGCATTATCAGTTCGCGGCGATCCACCCGTTCACGGACGGCAATGGCCGCACCGGGCGGATCCTGAACCTGCTGTTCCTGGTGGAGCAGGAGCTGTTGGACCTTCCGGTCCTGTACATGAGCCGCGCCATCATTGGGCGCAAGACGGACTACTACCGGCTGCTGCTGGCCGTCACGACGCACGGCGCCTGGGAGGACTGGCTCCTCTATCTGTTGCGCGCGGTGGACGAGACGGCCCGCTGGACGACGGACCGCATTCGGCGGATCCACCGGCTGATGCACCAAACGGCCGAGTACGTGCGGCGCGAAGTGGCGGCCGCGTACAGCCGGGAGCTGATGGAGTTGATCTTCGTTCAGCCGTACTGTCGCATCAAGAACGTGGTCGAGGCGGGAGTGGCCCAGCGCCAGACGGCGGCCGTGTACCTGAAGCGACTGGCGGCAGCCGGCGTCCTGGAAGAGGTGAAGGTCGGGCGCGACAAGCTGTTCATCAATCCGCGGCTCATGCGGCTCCTCACGGCCGAGGAGCCGGGAGACCTGTCCTTCCGGGCGTCGTCGCGAACCAGTTCAGTGTGCTGAAGCTGCTCCAGAAGTCGTGCGGAGGATCGGATGCGGCCTGTATCACCGCCGCGG
>DAINBS010000234.1:0-5568 GCA_036732805.1 Gemmatimonadales bacterium
GCGATTGAATTGAGCGATTGAGTGATTGAGTGATTGGGTGATTGGGTGATTGGGTGATTGGTGATTCAAGCCCGGGCGGCCTTCGCGGCTCGGTGACCTGAGACGACGGCCCCTTCGATCGTCGCCGGAAGGCCAGTATCCACCCAATCGCTCGCGAGCAGCAGGCCCTTCACATCGGTTTCGGTGCCGGGGCGGGCGGGCTGGCCTGGCGCCAGCGAGAAGGTGGCGCGGCGCTCGCGCACCGCCGAGGCGTGCACCAGGCGCGCCCGGCGGGTGCGGGGCAGGGCCTCGTTCACCTCGCGGGTGGCGGTCTCGACGATCTGCTCGTTGGTCAGGCTCACGATGTCGGCCGCCCCGCTCGACACCAGCGAGAGGTGCGATCGCTCACGGCCGAAGACCATGCCCTTGTCGAACACCCACTGGAACACGCGCCCTGGCAGGCCCACCAGCATCTGGTCCAGCACCGGGCGGTCGTACCAGAGGTTTACAGTGACGATGGGCGAGCAGTCGGTGGCGGCCGCGCGCTGGAGCAGGTCGTCGAGCGCGGGCGGCGCCGGCGGCGCGAAGAGCGCGGGCAGCGCAAACCAGGGCACGGCAGCGACCACCACGGGGGCGTCGATGGACTCTCCCCGCATCTCCACACCCATCACCCGACCGCCCTCGACCCGCACGCGTGCCAGCGCCTGCGTGCGAACGTGGGAGCCGCGCGCCTCGAGCCACGCGCGGGCAGGCTCGGCGTACATCTCGTCGAGCGGCACCGCGGGCACCACCAGCGACGCACGATCGGCCTCGGGGCCGAACATGCGCGAGAGCACCTCGATGAACGTGTCCACGGCGGCCACGCCGATGGGCTGGTTGAGCGCGGCCAGCGCCAGCGGCTCCCAGAAGAGCTCGATGAGCCGCGAGGCCTGGCCGTGGCCGACGAGCCAGTCGCGAACGGTGACGCCCGCGGCTCCGGCGACCCGCTCACGGCCGGTGACGGCCGCGCCCACGCGCAGCACCGACATCTTCTCGCCCCACGACAGCGCGGTCCACGCCAGCACGCCCGCCAGCAGGTGCAGCGGAGCCGGCAGCGGCGGCAGCTGCAGCGTGGACGCCAATCCACCGCGCTCGATCATGGTCACGGCCAGCCCCGCCTGGCGCCGGACACGGTCGAGCGCGCCGATACGTGCGAGGAACACGAACGTCTCGTCGTAACACCCCATCAGCACGTGCTGGCCGTTGTCCAGCTTCTCGCCCGTGACGGGGTCGTGCACGGCGGAGGCACGGCCACCCAGCACGGGACGCGCCTCGAGCACCAGCACGCGCGCACCCTGCTCCACCAGCGCCGTGGCCGCGGCCAGCCCGGAGCATCCGGCGCCGACGACGATGACGTCCGGGCTCGGATATCCGGTATCCGCTCCTCGACCAGCCTCGGGGCGACCCTGTGGCTCTCGAAGCGCCGGTGCGTGGGACGTCATGTCCGGGGTGCGGGGCCCAGGCGCATGCCCGCCAGGCCCATGCGGCTCCGCATCCAGATCGCCAGGGCAATGCGCGCGCGGACAGGTTTGGGCACGCGGACGCGCTCGGCGAACACGTCGTAACCGCGCCGCTCGATGCGCCGGAGAATCTCGAAGTAGATGCCGCCCATGATCTCCGCGGCGACCAGCCGGCGCGCACAGGGCTGCGGAATCACGTCGGCCGCGCGCGCGTAGTGCTCGCGCGCACGCGCGCACTCGAATGCCAGGAGTCGCCGGACAGGCTCGGTGACGCGTCCCTCGGCCAGGGCGGCCTCGGTGCACCCGAACCGCCTCAGGTCTGCCTGTGGAAGGTAGACGCGCCCCCGCGACAGGTCTTCCCTCACGTCGCGGATGATGTTGGTGACCTGCAGCGCGAGTCCCAGGTGCAGGGCGTACTCGCGCGCCTCGGGGCCCCGGCACCCGAAGATTTCCACGCACATCACGCCCACGGCTGACGCCACCCGGCGGCAATATTCCACCAGCTCGTCGAACGTCTCGTAGCGGGTGCGGTGCAGATCCATTTCCACGCCCTCGATCAACTGGTCGAAGGGCTCGCGCGACAACTGGAAGCGCTCGACGAAGGGCCGCAGGCGCCGGCCCTGCGCGGTGGCAAGCGCGTCGGGACCGAACAGGCGCCCGACCTCGGCACGCCACTCCCCCACGCGCGTGGACGCACGAGCCGGGTCCGGCTCCTCATCCACCGCATCGTCCACGGCGCGACAGAGCTCCCACACCGCGATCACGGCGTTGCGCTCGGCCGCGGGGAGAACGAGAAACGAGTAGGAGAAGGACGTATCGCGCGACACAGAAACGATCTAGGACGCCCGCCGCCAGGCGAGCGTCCTACACGCTATCACCAACCCATCGGTGACGCCGAGCGACGGGCGCGCGCGGAACACGTCGTAGCCATTCTGCTCCAGGCGCTCGAGCATGCGCGTTCCGCCCAGCCACGTGGCGCGCAGCTCGTATCGCAGCCGGCCCCGCACGCCGTCGCAGACCGCGCGACCCTGTTCGAACAGCGCGCGCGTGCGCCCGCCGCAGTCCTCGAGCGTCGCGCGCCAGGCGGGCGTCCACACCCCGCGATCCAGGTCGGCGGGGCTCACGCCATGCGCCTGCCATGTCTCCGCCGGAACGTAGAGCCGCCCTCGAGACCAGTCCACGGCCAGGTCCTGCCAGAAGTTGGTGAGCTGCAGCGCCGTGCACACCGCGTCGGAGGCCTGGTCGAGAGCATCGCTCCGGTACCCGCTCAACCTGAGCACGATGCGCCCCACCGGATTCGCCGACCGCCTGCAGTAGTCGAGCACTTCGTCCCATGTCTGGTAGCGCGCGGTGGTGACATCCTGCTCGAACGCGCTCAGCAGGTCGGTGAAGAGCGACACCGGCAGGTCGAAGTGATCGATGGTGTCGAAAAGGGCGGGGAAGATCAGATCGGGAGGCGACACGGCTTGGCGGGAGGGCAGGGCGCCGGGAGGGAGGTCCACCCGCCGGGAGGTGACACGCTGCCGGTACTCGTCCAGGAGGGCCAGACGTTCCGCGGGCGCGCGACCGGGCTCGTCGGCGATGTCGTCCGCGGTGCGGGCAAAGGCGTACACCGCCGCCACGTGCGGGCGCAGGCGCCGCGGCAGCAGCCGCGAGGCCACCGGGAAGTTTTCGTAGTGCGTGCGCGTCAGGTGCTCGCACGCGGAGTAGGAGGCCTGGAGGTCAGGCACGGGGGTGCAAAGCACAGGAGTTCAAAGCACGAAGGTTCGTCACCACTCCGTTTCGCTGACTCCGCGTCGGCGGTTGGCGGCCCTCGCCATCATGAACAGCAGGTCCGAGACGCGATTGAGATAGACGACGAGCACGGGCTCGACGGCAGTTCCGCCGATGGCCAGCACCGCGCGCTCGGCCCGCCGGCAGATGGCGCGCGCCAGGTGCAGCTCGGCGCCGGAGGGCCCGCCGCCGGAGAGGATGAAGTGGCGCAGCGGGGGCACCTCGGCGTCGAGGCGATCGATCCACCCCTCCAGCCGCGTCACGTGCGCGTCGGTGATGGTCGCCTTCTCCACGCGCGCGGCGATCTTGTGCGACGGGTCGGCGAGCCGTGCGCCCACCGCAAACAGGTCGCGCTGCATGGTCACGCACATCTCGTCGAGGTCCGCGTCGAGGCCGGTGGCGCGGGCCACCCCGATCGCGGCCTGCAGCTCGTCCACATCGCCGTAGGCGGCCACCCGCGGGTCCGTCTTGCTGACTCTCGTGCCGTCGAACAGGCTCGTCTCACCGGAATCACCGGTCTTCGTGTAGATTTTCACGTGAGAGAATTATACGGGGGCCGGCGTCAGAAACCTCCGCCCACCGCTGCTTGCCGAGACCACCGAAACTGCACCCGCTCCCCACGCCTGCCGAACGGCAGCGCTTCCGGCGTCACCTGCTCGCATGGTACCGCGCGCACGGGCGCGACTTGCCGTGGCGCAACACCAGCGACCCGTACCACATCCTCGTCTCGGAGATCATGCTCCAGCAGACGCAGGTGGACCGCGTGCTGCCGAAATACCACGAGTGGCTGGGGAAGTACCCGACCTTCGAGGTGCTGGCCGACGCGCCGCCGGACGAGGTGCGCCAGACGTGGTACCCGCTCGGCTACAACATCCGCCCGCACCGCCTGCAATCCATCGCGCGGCAGGCCGTGGAGCAGCACGGCGGCCAGCTGCCGTCAGACGAGGAGACGCTGCTGTCGTTCAAGGGCATCGGCGAGTACACCGTCGGCGCCATCCGCAGTTTCGCCTTCCGGGAGCGCGCGGCCATCCTCGACACGAACGTGGCGCGGGTGTTGTTTCGCGTGTTCGTGGGCAAGGGCGACCCGAAGAGCCACGCGATGAAGAAGCGCCTCTGGGCCATCTCCGAGGCGCTGGTGCCGCACAAGCACGTGTTCGACTTCAACCAGGCGTTGATGGACTTCGGCGCCACGCAGTGCCCGGCGCGCAAGCCACGATGCCTGGTGTGCCCGATGCGGAAGTACTGCCGTTCGTACCCGCTCGAGGCCTGACCGCCGCTAAGTCAGGATTCCGACGCGAGCAGCCGGATGAGCGCCGCATCCGCCTCGGGAAACGGAAGCAACGCCAGCTCCTCACGCGGTACCCATCGCATTTCCTGCCCCACCATCGGCTTCGGCTCGCCGCGGAAGCTGCACCGGTAGAAGTGCAGTTCCACGGCCTTCTCGGGATAGGCATGCGTCACCGTGTGCAGCACCTCGCCCACCTCGGCGGCGATGTCCAGCTCCTCGAACAGCTCGCGCCTGAGCGCCTCCGCGTGCGTCTCGGAGACGTGCACCTTTCCGCCAGGGAACTCCCAATGCCCCGCCAGGTGCGTCCCCTCCGGGCGCAGCGTCAGCAGGAACGCCCCGTCACGCTCGATCACGGCGGCGACGACGACGATGGTGGGCATGGGGTGGGCTTGGGTCGTGGGTCTTGGGTCGTGGGTCTTGGGCCTTGGGTCTTGGGTCTTGGGTCTTGAGGTGTTCAGCGTGTTCTTCGTGTCCCTTCGTGTCCCTTCGTGGCTTCGTGGTTTCTTTCTGAACTCACTGTCCACTGGTCGCGGGGCTCCGCGCTTTCAGATGCCGATCGAAGAAGTCCGCGGCGGCGGTGAACGTGCGCACCCACCGCTGGTGCAGCAGGAAGCCGTGAATCTCGTCGGGGAACACGATCTGCTCCACGTGCACCATGCGCTTGCGGAGCTGCTCCACCAGGTCCACCGTCTCGCTGAACGGCACGTTGCGGTCGTCGTCTCCATGCACGACGAGCACCGGTGCACGCCAGCCGTCGAGGGACGCCATGGGCGACGACTCGTAGGCGCGCCGGGCGATCTCCGGCGACGCCAGGGGGTTGAACGCGGGCTGGAAATTACGGATGACGTTGGTCCAGTCGTGCACGCCGTGGATGTCCACGCCGGCCGAGAACAGGTGCGGCGCACGTGACAGCGCCATCGCGGTGAGATACCCGCCGTACGATCCGCCCCACACGCCGATGCGCGCGGGATCCACGTCCGCGCGGCTCCGCAGGTACAGCCCGGCCCCGACGACATCGCCGAACTCGCT
>DAINBS010000235.1:0-5523 GCA_036732805.1 Gemmatimonadales bacterium
ACGCCGCGCGGCGACACGCTCGACGTCACTCTGATGCCCAATCCGAGCCACCTCGAGGCGGTCGACCCGGTGGTGGAGGGCTACACGCGCGCGCTGCAGACTGACCGCTCGGGCCGGGACGCCCTGCACGAACCCTGTTGCAGGCTGCCGATTCTGATGCACGGCGACGCGGCGTTTGCGGCGCAGGGGGTCGTGGCCGAGACGCTCAACCTGTCCAAGCTCCGGGGGTACGGGACGGGCGGCACGCTGCACGTCATCATGAACAACCAGGTGGGCTTCACGACGGACCCGCGGGACGCGCGGTCCACCGACTTCGCGAGCGACCTCGCCAAGGGCTTCGACATTCCCATTGTGCACGTCAACGCCGACGACGCGGAGGCGTGCATCGCCGCGGTCAACCTGGCCATGATGTACCGCGGGAAGTTCGCGAGCGACGTCGTGATCAACCTGGTCGGCTACCGCCGGCACGGGCACAACGAGGGCGACGAGCCGCGCTACACGCAGCCCGTGATGTATCAGGCCATCGATGCCCACCCCACCGTGCGCGAGATCTACGCCCGCCGGCTCGTCGAGCTCGGGGTCATGACGGCCGCGGATACGGACGCCGCGGCCGAGGAGGCCTACCAGGAACTGGTGCGCCGGCAGGAGGAGCTGCGGACCGACCTCGCCGATGGCGAGTGGGCCGGCACGGAGCCCGACCGGGTGACAGGCCTGTTCGTGGCGGTGACCGAGCCCGCGACCGCGGTGCCCGAGGACCTGCTGCGCGAAGTGAACGCCGAGCTGCACGCCGTGCCCGAGGGGTTCACCATCAACCGCAAGCTGGTGAAGCAGTTCCGCCAGCGCGCCACGTACGCGCCGGACGCCACGATCGATTGGGCGCATGCCGAGGCGCTCGCCCTCGCCACGCTGCGGACCGACGGCGTGCCGATCCGGCTCACCGGCCAGGACACCCCACGAGGCACGTTCAGCCAGCGGCATCTCGCCTTGCACGATGCCGCCACCGGAGCGGAGCATGTCCCGCTCCAGCATATCACGAGGGCGCGCGCGCCGCTGGAGCTGTACAACTCGCCCCTGTCCGAGTACGGAGCGCTCGGGTTCGAGTACGGCTACGCCATCGCGGACCCGAAGGCCCTGGTGCTGTGGGAGGCGCAGTTCGGCGATTTCGCCAACGCCGCCGAGATCGTGATCGACCAGTTCATCATCGCCGGCCTGTCCAAGTGGGGACAGACGTCACGACTCACCCTGCTGCTGCCCCACGGGTACGAGGGGCAGGGTCCGGAGCATTCGAGTGCCCGGGTGGAGCGGTATCTGGCCCTCGCGGTGGAGGGCAACATCCGGGTCGCGAACTGCTCGACCCCCGCGCAGTATTTTCACCTGCTGCGCCGGCAGGGCCTGCATGTCGAAACGCGGCCGCTCGTGGTGTTCACGCCCAAGAGCCTGCTCCGGCATCCGCGGGCGGTATCCCCCTTTGCGGACCTCACGACGGGCGGCTTCCAGCTGGCGCTGGACGACCCCGCGCTCCCCGGCGACCGGGCGGGCGTTTCACGCCTCGTCCTGTGTTCGGGCAAGGTGTACTTCGACGCCGTCGCGGACGAGCGGCGCGACGCCGCGCGTCACGTGGCGATCGGGCGGATCGAGCTGCTCTACCCGTTCCCCGAGGCGGAGGTGGCCAGCCTCATCCGGCGGTATCCCGCCGTGCGGGAGATCGTCTGGCTGCAGGAGGAGCCGGAGAACATGGGTGCGCGGAAGTGGGTCGTGCCGCAGCTCGTGGCGCTGGCGCCCGAGGGCGTCGCGGTGCGGTTCGTGTCGCGGCCGGAACGGTCGAGCCCCGCCGAGGGGTACCCGGCGGCGCACAAGGCCGAGCAGCTCCGGCTCGTGACGGAGGCGCTCGGCCCAGTGCCAACGGCTAACGGCTAACGGCCAACGGCTAACGGCTAACGGCCAACGGCAAACGCTCAGGGCGTGTGCGGCACCTCGCCCATCGGGATGTGCTTCAACTGGTCGCGGAGCGCCGGATGCAGCCAGAGCAGGTAACCGCCCATCGTGACGGCCGCGGCCACGCCCGCCAGCCCGATGGGCAGCCACGAGGCCGGGCCCATCAGCGGGGAGGCAAAGAAGTAGGCCGCGCCAAAGAGATGGAATCCGACGAACACCAGCGCCACCAGCACGGCGTAGTGCGTGACCGGGTACTTCTCGCTCTTGGCGATGAGCCACGACATGACGAACCCCGCGGCGAGCATCACCAGGGCATGTACCATGTTGAACGTCAGCACCGCGGCCGGGGTAATCTCGAGCTGCGACGCATCCCGCAGTCCGAAGAAGAGCGCCGACCCGAGGAGCGCGACCGTCTGGAACGGCGATTCCCCGCCGAGCAGATTGACCACGGCCATGAAGAGGACGATGGTGAAATACCCGATGAGGCCGGCGAACAGCCCGCCCTGCAGAATGGTCTCCGTCTCCTTGCGCATGGCATCCTCGCGTTGTGCCCTTCGTCCAACGTTCGGAGCCTCCGGGTGCCTGCCCGATGAACGCCGCATGAAGCTTCGTTCACGCTGATCCATGGCCGTCTACGACGCGCTCCGACTCCTCGTGCTCGCCGTCGCCGCGGGCGCGGCGCTGCTGGCACTGGGCAGCTGGGCGGTCACCACCCGCCGACTGAACCCGTTCGGCCGGCCCGCCCGCCTGGTGCGCCGGATCAGCGACCCCATCGTGGTGCCGGTGGAGCGCTGGCTCGTGGCCCGGGGCCGCAATCCCCAGAGCGCCCCATGGTGGATGCTCGGCATCGTGATCGTGGCGGGGGTCGTCATCCTCACGGCGGCCGGTTGGCTGATCGACACGGCGGCCGGGCTCGTGGCGGCCGCGCAATCCGGGTCCCGGAGCGTGATCCGGCTGGTCGTGTATCTCGCGGCCCAGGTGGTGCTGTTCGCGCTGATCGCGCGGGTGATCGGCTCCTGGTTCGGCGCGGGGCGCTACCACCGCCTGCTGCGCCCCGCCTACCGCCTCACCGACTGGATCGTGGAGCCGCTGCGCCGATTCATCCCACCGTTCGGCATGATCGATATCACGCCGCTTGCGGCGTGGCTGCTGCTCCAGATCCTGCTCAGCCTCCTGCTTCGGGTCATCTGAGGTCGGGGCGCGTGCCCGCCCTCACGGCGCGAGGACCAGGCGCGGGAACCCGGGGGTCTCCGCGGGGAGGCCACGAAGCCGCGCACGCATGCGCTCGCTGACCGGGAAGACCGACACCGCCGGCTCCCAGCGCACGACCTTGCCTGTCTCAGGCTCGCGCACCCGTCCCTCCGCGAGGGCCTGCTCCGCCCCGGCCAGCGGCAACCCGCCAAGCACCTGGAGCAGCGCCCCAAGACGGGCGCGCGCGACGGGATCGAGGAACTCGACGTGGTGCCGGGCCACCACCGCCATGAAGTACTGCGACGGAACGGACACCAGGCCGTCCAACCCAAGCTGCTCGCACAGGAGCACGACCCAGGCGACCACTTCGCGGAACAGCCCCAGGCCCGGGTGCCGCTGTCCCGGGAGCCGGAGCATCGCCGGCGTGAAGCTCAGATGCGGGTTCTGCAGGAGCAGCCATTCGACCCGCAGGACCTCCATGCCGGGCACCAGACGGCGGTCGCGGCTCATCCGCAGCTCCATGAGCAGCACACTCCGCTCGTCATCGCCGTAGAGGAGCACCATTTCGCCGGTTCCCTGGCTGAACGCGATCTCCACCGTGGGCCCGGGGAAGCCCATCCGCCGGACCTGCTCCAGGATCCCGACCTGCTCCAGCGACACCTCGATCGCGTGCCGCGAGAACGCTCCGAGCACCCTCGTGCCCGGGCCGGCCGCCGGCACCGTGGCGAACAGGTCCGCCTCCGTGAGCCCCCAGTCGTCGGAGTCGCCGCGGGGGATCGTGATCCGGCGGTACTTGCGCAGGGTGCGCTCGAAGTCATCGGGGGGCTCGACCACCGCCCCGCCCGCCAGCCAGCCAAGGAAACGCGCCGAGTAGCGCCACGTTTCCCGTCCGTAGCCTCCGGCGAGCACGATCGCGATCGGGAGGCGTGGATCATGCGCCCGCAGCGTGCCGATGACGAACCGGTCGCGCGCGAGGAGGCCCTCCGCCGTCATGGCCCAGTTGCCGAGGCGGTCGTCCTGCGCAGGGTCGGTGCCCGCCACGTAGACGAGCAGCTCAGGCCGGTGCTCCGCGACGACGGCGGGCAGTGTCTCCCCCAGCACCTCGAGCAGGGCGTTGTCGGTGACACCCGCGCCGAGCGCGATGGCCGTGGACGCGACGCCACCCGCCGGCTCCCAGTGGTCGTTGTGAATGCTGAACGTGTGCACGCTCGGGTCGGCGGCGAACGCCGCACGCGTGCCGTTGCCGTCGTGCAGGTCGAGATCGACGACCAGCACGCGTCCGCGGAATCCCCGCGCGCGCGCATGCGCCACCGCGATCGCCACGTCGTTGATGAGGCAGAACCCCATTCCGTGGGACGGGGCCGCGTGGTGCAGTCCGCCACCGAGATTCACCGCGGGCTGCCCCGTGCGGATGGCCCGCTGGACGGCCCGGATCGTACCGCCGGTGACCAGCCGCTGCTGATCGACCGCGCGCTGCCGCTCGCGGTCCGTCACCTGGACGCCGATGGCCTGGGACACCACATCGATCCGGTCGAGCGCCGCGACATAGTCGGAGGGATGCACGCGCTGGATGTCAGCGACGCTCACCGGACGCGCCGAGAGCAGCTGCTTCCGCCCGACAAGCCCTTCCTCCCGCAGGAACGCCGCGATCCGTTCGCCCCGCTCGGGATCGAGCGGGATGCCCGGGATCGTCTGCGCGTATTCCGGGTGGTGCACCAGCCAGAGCCGGTTCGGCTGGAGCCGCTGGAGGAGCCGGCGGAGGAGGCGCATGCTGAGAAGATAAGAGGGGCAGAGGGGCAGAGGGGCAGAATATAGACTGTAGAGTGCAGAACGACCGAAGGGCAGGAAGAGAAGGACTGGATCACGAGCCCGTGGCTGGGTTAAATACGTCAGCCCCCAGCCAACGGACCGAGCATGATCGCCCGACGCCCCGCCCTTTCTGCTTTCATTGCCCTCGCTGCCCTCCCGGCCGGGCTTTCCGCCCAGACCACCGTGTTCGACGGGGTCCATGTCATCCCGATGGACCGCGAACGCGTGCTCGAGAACCAGACGGTGGTCGTTCAGGACGGCCGGATCGCGGCCATGGGTACGCGGGGGACGGTCGCGGTGCCTGCCGGAGCCGTGCGCGTTCCCGCGGAGGGCCGGTTCCTGATCCCGGGGCTCGCCGAGATGCACGCCCACATACCGGCACCTGAGGCGGGCGCGCAGTTCACGGAGAACGTCCTCTTCCTCTATGTGGCGGCCGGCGTCACCACGATCCGCGGCATGCTCGGGCACCCGGACCACCTGGCGCTGCGCGGCCGCGTCGAGCGCGGGGAGATGATCGGCCCGCGCATCTGGACCTCCGGACCCTCGGTGAACGGCAACAGCGTGACGACGCCCGACTCGGCCGTTCGC
>DAINBS010000236.1:0-5494 GCA_036732805.1 Gemmatimonadales bacterium
TACGATCACGTGGGGTTCGGGCTGCACCGGTATGCGACCGACCGCGAGTGGCTGGTGCCGCACTTCGAGAAGATGCTGTACGACCAGGCGATGCTCGTGCTCGCCTGCACGGAGTCATGGCAGGCGACACAGGACCCCGCGCTCGCGCGCATGATGCGCGAGACGCTGGCCTATGTGGCGCGCGACCTTACCGGTCCGGACGGCGCGTTTCTCTCCGCGGAGGACGCCGACAGTGAGGGCGAGGAAGGGAAGTTCTACGTCTGGACGCTGGACGAGCTGCGCGAGGTGGCCGCGGAGGACGCCGACGTCGCGGCGGCGCTGTGGGGCGTGGAAGCGGGAGGCAACTATCACGACGAGGCGACGCGTGCGCCCACGGGGAGGAACATCCTGCACGTGCGCCGGCCGCTCGCGGAGGTCGCGGCGGCGTTCGGGCTGCCGGAGGCGGATCTGACCGTGCGGCTCGAGCATGCGCGCGAGCGCCTGCTCGCGCGGCGCGCGGCGCGGGTGCGTCCGCTGCTCGATGACAAGGTGCTGGCCGATTGGAACGGCCTCATGATTGCCGCCTGCGCCCGGGCGGGCTGGGTGCTGGGCGAGCGGGAGTTCGTGCGCATGGCCGGACGGGCGGCCGAGTTCCTGTGGACCACCCTGTGGCGGGACGGGGCGCTGCTCCACCGGTATCGCGACGGCGAATCCGCCATCGGCGCGAGCCTGGATGACTACGCGTTCCTCGCGTGGGGAGCGCTGGAGCTGCACCAGGCGACCCAGGACCCCAGCCACCTCGAGCGGGCCATCATGCTCGCCGACGCGATGCTCGAGCGGTTCTGGGATCACGAGCACGGGGGCCTGTTCTTCAGCCCGGCCGGGCGGGACGACCTGATCGTCCGGATGAAGGAGATCGGAGACAACGCGCTGCCGTCCGGGACGTCGGTGGCGTTCCACGACCTGCTGTGGTTGGCCCGCCTCACGGCACGCCCGGACTACGAAGCGCGCGCGGGCGCCCTCGCCGACGCCTGCTCCCGCCAGGTGGCCGCGCGCCCCTCGGGGGCCGCGTTCTTCCTCGTGGCGCTCGACCTCGCCATCGGCCCGTCGCAGGAGCTGGTGGTGGCGGGAGACCTGGACCATCCGGATACGCGGGCCCTGCTCGACGTGGCGCGGGAGGGATTCCACCCGAGGCTCGTTGTGCTGCACCGTCCGCCGGGGGACGGCGGCCGGATCGCCGAGCTGGCACCCGTGGTTCGGGGATTCGGCCTCGTGGACGGCAAGCCGGCAGCGTACCTGTGTCATGGGTTCGCGTGTGAGCGGCCCGTCACGGAGCCGGGGGAACTCAGGGCGCTGCTGGCTGGTTCCCCCGTAGTATCCCCCCCGCCCGACGCGACATATCTTTAGGCCTTCTCTCAGGCCAGAGTGTCCCGCGGACGCTCCCGGCCTGCCCAGCCAGCCGCCGATTCGAGGATCAGGTGCCATGACCGCACCCGCACGCGCCTGTCCCGCCTGCAGCACACCGCTGCCGATGGAGGCGCAGTTCTGCCTTCATTGCGGCACGGCGACGCCCACCGAGCCGGGCGTGCCGTCGCGCACGATGGCGACGGGCGTCGTCGAGGTGGCCAAGGTGCGAAACGCGCTGGCGGACCGGTACCGGGTCGACCGGGTGTTGGGCGAGGGCGGGATGGCCACGGTCTATCTCGCCGAAGATCTCAAGCATCGGCGCAAGGTCGCCGTGAAGGTGATGCGGCCGGAGCTCGCAGCCACGCTCGGCGCGGATCGGTTTCTCCGCGAGATCGAGATCGCGGCGCAGCTGAGTCACCCCCACATCCTCCCCGTCCACGATTCCGGAGAGAGCGGGGGTGTCCTGTTCTACGTGATGCCCTACGTAGAGGGGGAGTCGCTGCGGGAGCGGGTGCACCGGGAGGGACAGCTCCCAGTGGACGAGGCCCTCCGCCTGGCGCGGGAGGTGGCGGAGGCCCTTGGCTACGCGCACAAGCGGGGGATCATCCACCGCGACATCAAGCCGGCGAACGTCATGCTGGGCGAGGGGCACGCTCTGGTCGCGGACTTCGGGATTGCCCGTGCCACGGACGGCGGGCAGGCGCTCACCCAGACGGGCCTCGCGGTGGGCACGCCGCAGTACATGAGTCCCGAGCAGGCCACCGGCGAGCGGGACATCGACGCACGGGCGGATGTGTACGCGATCGGGGCCGTGCTGTACGAAATGGTCGCGGGCCAGCCGCCCTACACCGGCTCTACACCCCAGGCGGTGCTTGCCAAGAGCCTGACGGAAGAGGTGGCACCGCTGGCCAGGGTGCGGCCGGGTGTGCCGGCGCCGGTGGCGGCAGTCGTGGCAAAGGCAATGGCGCGGCGCCCGGCCGACCGGTATGCGTCGGGGGGAGAGCTGGAGCAGGCGCTCGCGTCTGCCCGGGATGCCCTCCGGAGCGGAGCCACCCCCCTGGCGAGCGCCGGTCCGTCCCCTGCCAGAGTGTGGGGGCTGTTCGGGATCTCCGCCGTCGTGAGTCTCGCGGTGGTCTATGGACTGGTTTCGCGCTGGGGCCTCGCGTCGTGGACGATGGGACTCGCGGCTGCACTGCTTGCGATCGGCGCGGTGGTCCTGCTCGCCACCGGGCGCTTCGAGGCGCTGCGGCGCAGCGGCGCGCCCGTAGCGGGCATTGGCCGGTGGTTCACGTGGGGGAACGCGGCACGGGGCGGGGGCCTCGCCGGTGCGCTGTGGGTGATGGTTGCGGTCGGGCTGGTCTTCAAAGGTCCGGGGGCGACGCCCACGGCGGATGCCGGGATTCGGCTGGCGGTCCTGCCGTTCGAGAACCGGGGTGACCCGGCCGACGCGTACGTCGTGGACGGGATTGCCGATCAGGTCCGCGGCAAGCTCACCGGCCTCGGCGCGTTCCAGGTGACGGCCCGCACCAGCTCGGACCAGTACCGGGGGACCAGCAAGTCGCCGGCGGAGATCGGGCGGGAGCTAGGGGTGGACTACCTGCTCACGGCCACGGTGAGCTGGGCGAAGACCGCGCAGGGCGGCGGGCGCGTGCAGGTGGTCCCGGAGCTGATTGACACGCGCACCGGCGCCGCCACCTGGCAGCAGGCGTTCGACGCCGATCTCACCGACGTGTTCCAGGTGCAAGGTGACATTGCGGTCCGGGTGGCCGGGGCGCTCAACGTCGCCCTCGGCGCCGGCGAGCAACAGGAGCTGGCCGAGCGGCCGACGCAGAACGTCGCGGCGTACGACGCGTTTCTCAAGGGCGAGGAGAGGCGGCGCTCCGGAGGCGTCACCGGGTTGCGCGAGGCCGTGAACTTCCTGGAGCAGGCCGTCGCCCTCGATTCGACGTTCGCGCTCGCGTGGGCGCGCCTTGCACAGGCCTACGCTGCCGCGCAGTTCAGCACTCCCAATCCCGCGTTCGCCGACGGAGCCCGCCGGGCGTCGGAACGGGCCCAGGCGCTTGCCCCCGACGCCGTGGAGACGCACATCGCGCTGGGATCGTACTACAGCAACGTGCTGGTCGATCTCGCGAAGGCGCGCGAGCAGTTCGCCGAGGGACTGCAGGACGCGCCCAATCACCCGGAACTGCTCGTGGCGACAGCGGGAACCGAGCGGAGCCTCGGACGGTGGGACCAGGCGCTCGAGCTGGCGCGCCGCGCCCGCGCACTGGATCCGCGCTCAGCGGGTGCCCAGGCCGCCATCGCCACCGCGCTGCTCTGGACGCGACAATACGCCGAGGGACTGACCGAGGTGGATCGCGCGCTCGCCCTGGCGCCGTCGTCCATGTCGATCCTCGAGGGCAAGGCAATGTTCTATCTCGGCCAGGGAGACCTCGCCGGAGCGCGCGCGGTCCTGGCCGACGCCCCCGAAGCGGAGCCGACCCGGTTCGTGGCCTTCGTGGCGACCACGTGGGACCTCTATTGGGTGCTCACGGACGAACAACAGCGTCTGCTCCTCCGCCTGTCGCCAGGCGCCTTCGACAACGACCGCGGCGGGTGGGGACTCGCGCTCGCGGCGACCCTTGCCGTGCGGGGAGATCAGGCCCGGGCTCGCGCCTACGGTGATTCCGCGCGCGCGGTGTTCGAGGCCGCCCTGCGGGACTCGCCGGATGACGACTATCTCCTGGCCCTGCACGGCCTGGCAGCCGCGTTTGCTGGACGCCGCGACCTGGCGATCCGGGACGGCGAACGCGCCGTCGCGATCCGGCCGGCGTCGAGGGACGGGTTTTCCGGGCCCTACAACCACCACCTTCTCGCGCGCACGTACATGATCCTCGGCGAGCACGAGAAGGCCATCGACCAGCTCGAGATCCTGCTCGGGGTCCCCTACTTCGTGTCGCGGGGCTGGCTCACCATCGATCCTACGTGGAACGCGCTGCGCGGGAATCCGCGGTTCCAGCGGTTGCTGGCGGGATGAGCGGGATAGGCGGGACGATGACGTTCAACGGGGGTGCGTCCACCAGCGTAGTGAAGAGGAACCCCAGCCAGGATTGAACCCGATGATGGAGTTGGTGATGGTCGCCGCCCTGCTGTGGAGCGGCGTGGTTCCTTCCGCTTCTTTCGAGCCGCCCGCCGCGCGTTCGACCCCGCAAGGCACGCTTACGCTGGTGCTCGCGCCCGAGGGCAACGAGGTCCGTTACCGCGTACGGGAGCAGCTGGCGAACCTGGACCTCCCGAACGACGCCGTGGGCGTGACGAGCGCCATCACGGGCCAGCTCGTCCTGGACGCCCAGGGGCAGGTCGTGCCCGGCGCGTCGAAGTTCGTGATCGATATGACGACGCTCAAGAGCGACCGGGAGCGCCGCGACGGCTACCTCCAACGCCGCACGCTGGAGACGGAGCAGTACCCCACGGTCACCCTGGTGCCGACGGCGCTGCGGGGGCTGCCGTGGCCGCTGCCGGCTGCGGGCGCCTTCGGCTTCGAGCTGGAGGGCGACCTCACCATCAAGAGCGTCACCCGCTCGGTCCGCTGGCAGGTGAACGCCACGGCGGGAGAGGGCGGGTTCTCCGGGACCGCCGCAACGAGTTTCCCGTTCGAGGCGTTCGAGTTGACCCAGCCCAAGGTGTCCAGCGTGCTCAGCGTGGAGAACGAGATCAAGCTGGAGTACGACTTCCGGCTGGTACCGGCCTCGTCGTCAGGGTCCCGATAGACGTCCGGTGATTAGAAGAGGCCGCCGGGTTCAGTGCCCGGCGGCCTTTCCCGTTCGCGCGCCCTTGGCCGGGTCGCCGGTCCAGCGGCGGCGGGCCCGGCCGCCCAGGAACTGCCCCGCGAAGAACGCGGCCACGAACAGCGGCAGCGTGGACAGCCGCCAGCCCAGCCCGATGGCCATGCGCAGCCCGACCGCGATCGGCACCGGTACGTGCACCGCGAGAAACCACGGCAGCGTGAATCGACGGGTGCCCGCACGCCAGAAACCGAACGGGACATTGAGCGCCACCACTCCGAGCGCGACCGTCCACGCGGTTGGGCCGAGTGAAGGAAGCGGACTCATGATGTTCAACGCTGTCC